>JAOUEZ010000144.1 GCA_029858465.1 Thermoplasmata archaeon
AAATGAGAAGACACTGGCACTATCCGGACGACAGAGAGCGCCGCAAATGGCAGAATCCCGAGAAAATCCTTGCAGACATCGGCCTGAAGAAAGGTGATGTGTTCGTCGACATAGGATGCGGCAGGGGATTCTTCACGCTTCCCGCCGCGAGGATCGTCGGAAAGGGCGGCAAGGTGTACGGGGTTGACATTGATGATGAGATTCTGGCAGAATTGAGGGTTAAGGCCGATAAAGAAGGGCTTGACAACATCGTTTTGAAGACAGGAGAGGCCGAAAGGGTGATCCCCTGCAGGTCATGCGCTGATTTCGTCTTTTACGGCATCGACCTGCATGATTTCATGGAGCCCAAGAAAGCCCTTGCCAACGCGAGAATCATGCTCAAGAAGGATGGGAGGCTCATAGATCTTGATTGGAAGAAGGAAACTATGGAGATAGGCCCGCCTGTGCAGATTAGGTTCAGCCATGAGGAGGCGCGGGAACTCATAGAGGAAGCGGGTTTCAAGACCGAGCACATCGCGGAGGCTGGAAAGTATCATTACATCATAATTGCCCGGTCGTGAGGCTCAAGCCCTGCCTGCACATATTAAAAACGCGCCTCTCAGCGAGAGATACCTCAACACGATATTTCTGAAACCTGTATCCCTCATCATCGAGCTTATCTCCTCAGCAGTCTCGAAAACCGCATATGTCTCCCAGAGGGCTTTATACGGATTCCTTCCCCATTGCATTCTCAATTTGCGAGGAATCATTATTCTTGCAATCGCGGGTACGATGAACTTCAGATGAATTTTCATCAGGAGGCTCCGGAGTCCTTTTCTGTATCTTGCGATATCGACTATCTTGAGAACACCATCTTCCCTCAGGATGCGGCGCATCTCGTTCAGGCTGAGCGCTCTGTCCTTGAAATCCCTGAAGGAGAATGAGCAGAATATCAGGTCAAAACTGTTCTCCCTGAAAGGAAGAGATTCCGATATGCCTGTCGCAAAACTTGCCCGCTCGCCGACTCTTTCTCTCGAGACCGATAAAAGCTTCTTTGAAGGATCAAGAGCTACAATTTTACCCTTTTCAAGCATCTGAAGAAAACTACCAGGGCCGCTCCCAATCTCCAATATAGACATTTCATCCTTCAAATCTTTGATAGCGGATTTTCTCCACTTATCCGCTTGGAAAAAGGTGGCTAAATCGTTCATAAGATCATAATATTCTGAGACCTGCTCGAGTGTGTGGATAACACCCTTCCATTCGTTCCGATTCATAGGATTATCTCTCGGATAATTTTGATGAGGTGTCTATTCGAAGGCTAATCATCGCCTCAGGATGCAATCTCTGCTTTGGCATCAGGGTTGAACGGGTTCAGCCTCACAGACAAGGAATATAGGTATGGATATTTCTTCTGAAGGTGTCTCATGTAGTCGAGCCATTGGCCTATGAGTGCGATGTACGCCCTGCGCATGTCGTTCGCGAGATGGTCCAAATCGGGCTTTGCAAGGCTCACAATGTCCTTCCTGCTGGAGATTTCCTCGTTGAGATGAGAGACTGCCCACAGAAGATCAGTGAAGGATTCATTTTCGAGAAGGTTCTGGTTCTCGAGCAGCCTCAGAATGAAATCCCTCTTCTGCAACAGGAACTCCTTCAGATAGATCAGGTCTGATGGTTTTAGCAGAATGACAGGCTGATAGTCGCTCAGGGAATCCTTTGCCGTTGAGAATTCTTTCTCCTCCCAGTCCGCAGTCAGCATCATCTTTTTTCTGATGCTATCAGTGTTCGAATCGATGGAGATGAACATACCGAGAAGCTTAGACCCAACATCTGTGAAGAAAGCTCCTATGACCATGTTCAATTTCTCGAACCTTGTGCGCTTCTCCCGCTCCCCGAGCAACCTATCGATTATCAGGGTGACAATGAGCACCTCGAGGGGGATGAAGGCCAATTCCTCCATGAAGAGGAACATCTCCTCCTCCAGATTATGGAATATCAGATAGTTCGCTATGAAGATGATTATGCTTGTTACGATCAGAACGACTGCGAGCCAGATATACCATGAGGAACGCTTCATAAGATTTTCCTGCGGGCATCTATCGATAACAGGGATCATTTAATGTAATTTTCGCAAGGTTCTGCTATTATTGTTGACATATGATGGAGGATTAGCCCCTTCTTTTTCTTGAGAAAATAATGAACATTAGAGCAGTGAGTGCGATCACAAGAGCAATCGACGCGAACTCAGGGATTATGACAGTCACTAGTTTTTCCTCAGTGTCGGTCAAATCCCACATATCTTTGACTTCAAGCCTTATCGTATAATTGCCCTCGAGAGGATATTGATGCTGTGCTGTCTTGTTCGTCGACCAGACTGTGTCATAGGTTCCATCGGCCTCCCAATCCCATCGATATTGTAGATTGTAGCCATCTTCTGGATCAAACGATTCTGAGGCATTCACGATGAAAATCGTCGATAGATCTCCATTGCCAGGAGTTATCGTGAATGAAGCTGTTGGGGGATTGTTAGGGATAATTGGTCCCATCCAACTTCCAGTGATAGCGTCTTTCAGATTGAGCGGCGAAAAACCTCTATCGGTAGCATTTACACATAAGTTCCATCCAGGCGAAACAAAAGTTACATTTGTTCTCCAAGTCCCGCCATCGGATGGGGAGAAGACATGGCTTATTTCATCAAACACTGCTGCAACATCAGTTGACGATAAATCGACCGTGCCATTCCAATCGGTCACCGTGGCCCCTGTATGATTTTTAATGGTAACAGTTACAGAATTCTTTGTTGGAGGTACTAACGGACCTGAGACAGAAACTTGATAGCTCGTAGCTCTTTGGACATCGAAAACAAGCATTGGGACACCGTGAAGAAGCACGGTTGAGTCCAATGGTTGTGATTCATTGGGATAGACTGCAGGGCCTTGCAAAGTAACGGTTTTCGAAGCTTTATCATAGGAGTCTCTCACCGTTTGATTCGGCCAATTCCAGCTTCCGAGCACCATCCTTCCCCAGTAAAGGTTGCTCTTGAGCTCCGTCAGTTTGGACGCGTCAAGATTGTCACTCGTTCCCCGACCGGGCTTGATGCCGAGGACATCGTTTTGCGGCAGTTTGAATATCATCTTCTCATTGGCTGCGAGACTGTTGTTCAAGGGCGCTCTCCAGTAGCTGACATTGTTGCAGTAGTTGGTAGTCCAAGGAGAGTATGAAGGCCTCAGCCAATCAGTTTCATCGGGATCTATCCCGGTGTATGGAGAATCATAGATGATATGGGGAGGAGTGTTTCCGCATCTGTCAATATGCATCATTTCGAGCATCCAGGCGCCTGACCAAACTGCAGGATTCTGGTCCTCCCAGGCAATCAGATCATAGCTACATGTTGCCCTGCAAGTGATGTTCGACATGCTCGGACTAACCGAGGCATTGAGATAGAAATCCTCCATGAATGATTGAAGGCCTTTCTTTGTGATGTTTGCCGCTTCCATGTATCTTACCATCAGGACTTCCATTCCCCAGGACACGCTGTACATTCGGATAACCAACGAATCTGCGGTGCTATTTTGTAGATCAAGTGAAAGTCGCACCACCCTAATGTCCACAGGATAATCGTAGGCGGTGTAGATGTCAAAGGCTCCACCAGATCCACCTTCTGCCGACCAGACGTCGAGCCATGAATTATCCAAGGCTCTTGCAGCGTTAGTTGCATTGAACCAGCTTCGCACATCTCCTGTTCCATCCCAACCGAGGAAGCCTATTGCCGCCTGTCTCGAGTACTGTATCTTTCCCATGAGCTCGAACCAGTATCCGTCATCGTTTGTGCTGCCTCTGGGTACCTCCCTTTGGGCACATCCGAACAACCATCTAGCATAGTGAGTCATGGTA
>JAOUEZ010000145.1 GCA_029858465.1 Thermoplasmata archaeon
GCATCAAGGATTAGAGGGTTCATGAAGAAGGTCCAAGCAGGGGAATCACAGCGGAAAAACGACGAGACAATTATCGGAGTTACGGCCACACTGGCTTTGAATGACATCAGGATGAGCTATCGCGATGAACCCGACTGGGGTTCGCTGAAAGATCTTGTCATCGGCAGCATCCGCAGGGAGCGAGAACGATGAGGATACGAACCTCTATCCTGAGGGAGAAGGATGGCCACGAAGAAGAACAGGACAGGATATCCGACCTTGACATGATTAGGGCGATTGCTCTATTCAATGTCTCTCTGCGGGTCGGGCTGCCGGTCCAAAAAGCCCTCATGCTGGCCTACAGGACATCGAAGGGGAGGCTGAATTCGGCATTCGGCCGTGTGCTCAGAAAGGCTGCCACAGGCCAATGCGAGGATCTCGACAGGGCGATAAGTGATACGTGCAAAGAGCTCCCGAAAAGGCTTGATTGGGCTGTGAGAGCTGTTGACGACCACCTGGTCTCTCTGTCCGAATCGGACGAAGCAATCCGGGACAATCTCCTTGAGTATTCGTTCATCTCGGCGCTCGATTCATGCAGGCAATCCATCAGAGAGGCGATCAGCGGACTCAGAGTGCCGGTCAGCACAATTTTCGCGCTCGGGATGATTCTCCCGATAGTCCTCGCCACCATACTCCCGCTCTGGGGATTTGTCTCCTATGACCTCGGAATGGAATCAATGTATGCCTTTGGTTCGCCCGACTCCGGGATATTCTTAGGGCGAACTTGGGCTCAGTCATTATCCAGCATAGCCATTCTGATGTTTCCAATCATCTGCCTAATAGTCTCAAGGCACTTCTTGAGCTCAAAAGAGTTCCTGACGAAAGAGGGCGACAGGATCGATGCGTTGCTGGTCGCCATGGGCTGCATAATATTCTTGTCTTTAGTCTTCTTGGCGATCAATGACTCTGACTTTTCATTGATCGTCTTCATGGCGATGGCTCTCCTGTTGATCGCTCTGTCAGAGAAGTTCTCAAAAAAGGAATATAATGCCGGCGACAACGGGATGGTCGCTTATGATCCAGCCACTCTTGACAGGATCTCGGCTAGGATCGAGCTGGGAGAGCACTATGCCAGAGCGATGGCCTGTTCAGATAAGGAAACGAATCATTCCAGTCGGATGTTCTGGAGAGCTGTTCTCCCGGTTTCAAGCATCGCACCTTGCATATCCGAATTCGAGAATGCGACGGAGCAGCTGATAGTCGAATCATCGACGCAGGACCCGAAGCTTTCGGCACGCACGCTCAGGCAACTTGCCAGGCACATGAACGAGCTCAGGAGGATAGAACTCGAGGCGAGGCTCGAACTAAAGCCTATAATACAGTCGATAGCGATAGCGACAGTCATCCTTTCGCCTTTTGTCCTTGGGATAGTCTCCGGTTTTGATACCGCCCAGGCGATACTGAACCCGGACAGCGGGAGCGGCCCTGGCTTTCAAATCCTATTCGCGGCATTCATCGTCGAGATGACGCTCCTCGGCTCATGGTTTGTGCGTGGGCTCACGACATCGAACGACAAGATTTCCAAAATAGTTAAGAGGGCAGATGCATCAGCCGCGATTGCCCTGGCAATCTTCTGCCTCTCGCTTGCCCTATCCTCTGCCATGTTCGGATAGAAAAAATGAGAGCTCTCATATCCTGATAAGTTCGAAATTCCTCTCGATGATCGCCAATTCTTTGGAGTCGAAAGCCTTCGGGTCAAGCGGGACGAGCAAATAACATTTGTACTGCATTACAAAGTCGTTGACCTGCTCGAGCATACGCACGACCTTTCTGAAGTCATTGTTCGTGATAAGATACTCGACACCGTCGATCAGGACGACGCCGTTCCTTGTCTTAGACATGAAATCCATCACGGCATGGGCCAACATGCCCAGACTGGTCGGATCTATGATATTCTCGCCCGGCTGTGTTGCCAGCCAGATTATAGGAGTATTCTCCAGCCCGAACTTCTCCCTTAGCAGGCTCGGGTGCTGGCGGCTTATCACATACCCCCTGAGCCTCTCCCCTGCATCTTCGGTCGAAAGAAGATTGACGAGGATATCGAAGCTCAGTGTGCTCTGCGGGTCTTCGATGATGTACCCCTTGCCCTTCGACAGTGAATACTTCCTAGATATCTTCAAAAGCTCCTCTGGCTTCGCGGTCTCGTGCCGCATTTTCTTTTTCCTGCCCGAAAAAAAGGACATTCTATTCCTTGCCCCACATCTGAATGACCGTGCTGAGGGCCATCTCATTGGTCGGCTTGAACAAGAAATCCTTCGCCCCCGCCTCGAGGGCCTCGCGGATCAGCTTCTTGTTGATAATAGAGCTGATTGCGATTATAGTCGCGTTCGGATCAATCTCCAGGATTGTCCTCGTGACCTCGACGCCGGACTTTCCGGGAAGTATCATGTCGATGAATGAGATGTCGGGCTTGTCCTTTCGGTATTTCTCTATTGCCTCGTCATAATCCGCCGCCTCTGAGACATTGTCGAAGCCGACTCTGGCAAGGAGCTCCTTGAAAATGCTACGGAAGGCTGCGGAATCGTCAACAATCAGCATTCGCTGCATCTGACCAAATCCCCTTTTGATGTTCGGATAAAATAACGAATCTGAATGATATATCTTGTCCAATGGGCATCATATGAAAAATGCAGTCAACCCAGCGTGTCGATTCCTGCCATGACTCAAAATCACTGGTTTTGCAAAAGTTATATATACAATATGTCTCCTTCCAACAAATGCCGATTTTAGAACAACCATTTTGGCGGCGAGTGATAACATGAACGATTTGCCAGATTCAGTGAAAAAGGGTACGACCACCATTGGGCTTGTTTGCCAGGACGGAGTGGTGATGGCCACTGAGAAGAGAGCTACAATGGGGACACTCATAGCTCATAAAACCACGCAGAAGCTTTTCAGGATAGATGAGAACCTTGGACTCACTGTTGCAGGTGTTGTCGGTGACGCTCAGACATTAGCGAGATACATAACAGCCGAGGTTGAGCTGTACAAGCTCAAGAGAGGGGTTTCGATGAGCGTGCGCTCGGCCGCGACGCTGACCTCCAACATACTTGCGGGCAGCAGATATTACCCGTATTGGGTAGGCCTGATACTCGGAGGCGTGGATCCCGATGGCTCTCACGTGTACGCATTGGACATGGTCGGAGGCGCGATTCCGGACGATTATGTGACCACTGGTTCGGGCTCACCATTCGTCTACGGTGTCCTGGAGGACCATTACACCAAAGAATTGACCGTCAAGGACGGCATCGATCTCGCGGTGAGGTCTCTATCGGCCGCGATGAAGAGGGACGCCGCCTCTGGAGACGGCATATCTATCGCCACGATCACCTCTAAGGGTGGATTTGAATCGATTTCTGAAGAGGAGATTGGGAAGCGTAAGACGAAACTCAAGATCGAGTGAGGAATCAAGCACTTGCATTTGCCTATTCGGACAGCTCGATAAGATATACTACCATTAAGTGAATTCAGATGGGATTCGAGAAAATAATTGAAGAGGCTAGGGAATCTGTTAGAAAGATTATCCCCAGCAATATTGACATTACTGACATAGATTTCGAAGGTCCAATTGTAGTCATCTACACGAAGAACATGGACGAGTTCGCCAAGAACAACGATATGATAAGGCAACTTGCCCAGGGACTCCGTAGAAGGGTGTCTATCAGGCCGGACCCTTCTCTGCTCGCCTCGCCGGAAGAGGCGGAGAAGAGGATACGCGAGATAATACCTCAGGAAGCTCAGATAACGAACATCTATTTTGAAAATGACACAGGGGAGGTCACGATCGAGGCGATATCCCCAGGGCTCGT
>JAOUEZ010000146.1 GCA_029858465.1 Thermoplasmata archaeon
CAGAAGTCTTGTAGAGCTCTCCTGCGATTTTGAAATACCAATAGATGTGCCCCTGGTAATATTGCACCGAGCTCTCTAAAAAGTCGATATCGTGGTTATCGGAGAGGAATAATGATTCGTATTTGAATGAATCATTCCAATCTGACAAATTACCATCAACAGAAGGATAGGTGCCGAGCGGCTGATTGAGCAAGAAAATAAAAGAAGCAACGATTATGATTATCACGACAGCCGCGGCAAGTGCGACCTGTTTCTTATTGATACCCTGCTTCTGCTTTTGAAGTTCCTCAGCAGTGATCTTTCTGCCGAGTCTGGCAGGTCGGCGGCCTTCCGCCTCCTTCGCCTTGACCTTGCCCAAATCTTCCAGAGTCCGTTGGTCGACCGGGTGCACCTTCTCAACTGTGACCTCTTCATATTCGACTTCCTCTTCGATTTCTTCAACCGGTTCCTCAAAAATCTCCTCGCCCGGCTCAGATACTTCAGGTTCTAATTCAGGCTCCGGCAATGGAGGTTCCTCTTCTGGCACGGGTTCCTCGCCGGTCAGACTCCTTATGCGCTTCCTCATCTCGTTTAGCCTTTGTTGCAGAGGCAACAGCTGTCCGTCCTTCTTAGGAGCCTCGCCAGGCGCTGGTCTTTCGAAAATGAAATTGCAGATGGAGCACTTTGTCTCTTTATCATCTAATTGTGTGCCACACGAGGGGCATATTTTCATCAGAAGCACCGGATTATGATAGCAGACCAATCAGGTGGCTTGCATTATATTTAATCATCGCAATAGTGTTATCAACATTAAATACTGAGACCGTCGTTCAGGCGCATCTTGTTTGGCTCTGCTCCCTCATGAACTGTGGGAGATAATACCTTCCTCCAGCAGCTTTCCAGGTCGTGGCACTCATCTTCCATCCGACAAAAGGTTGGCTTCCAACCATCGCCGCGGTCGAAGCTCCCGACCGCCTGTTGGCATAGATTGTGCCCGCCTCTATGTTGTTCATATAATACTCGATTTCGTCCCGATCTCTACTCATCAATCCTGATGTCAACCCGTACTCAGAGCTGTTTGCTATTCTTACGGCCTGTTGAAGAGAAGACATCTTAAGGACGCAGACGAAAGGAATGAACAGCTCGTTGATCACAAGCGGATGATTTGCCTTCAAGCCCGATACTACTGTGGGGCTCACATAATAGCCGTTTAGATCCTTTGATCTCAGGATCTTCCCACCAATTACAACCTTTCCGGACGCTTTTGCGGCCTTTGTGGATTTGACATATTTCTGCAAAGCACTATCGTTGATTAATGGTCCTAGATATGTCTCCCTCTCTCTCGGATCCCCGACGACAATGCCCTCAGTCCAGACCTTCAGACGCTTGATGAAGTCTGTATAGATGCTCCTATCGACAAGGACCCTCGAGCAGGCACTGCATTTCTGGCCACTAAAGCCGAACGCGGATTTAGCCACTCCTTCCGCAGCCTCATCGATGTCTGCGTTTTTGGTCACGATGACCGCGTTTTTCCCGCCCATCTCAGCAATAAACGGTCTTGGTTTTTTTCCAAGAAATTTCTGCATAGCACCTATTCCGACAGCACGGGAGCCCGTGAATACGAAACCTGATATGCCATTATTCTCCACAAGCTCTCTCCCAACAGTATCGCCTGGCCCGGCCACGACATTGAATACGCCTTTTGGGAGACCCGCCTCCTCCAATATTTTTGCAAAAATGAAGGGGGGCCAAGGAGTGTCGCTAGCCGGCTTGACAACGACGGTATTGCCAGTTATCATTGCTCCCGTACTCATTCCGGCCATTATCGCGAAAGGGAAGTTGAACGGTGATACGACTGCCCAGACACCATAAGGTTTCAGAAGATTCGTGGGGTGTTCGTTTGGAAAGGGTGGAGACATATCCATAGAATACCCATTGTTGATTCGCAGTTGATATGAATAATATCTGAGAAAATCGATGGCCTCATCGATATCTGCCATCGCCTCGTATCTGTTCTTACCGTTCTCAAGAGTCACGATTGCTGCGAGATCATGCTTTCTCCTGGACATTAAAAAAGCGGCATGTTCGAAAATCCTACATCTTTCCTGATAATCTATCATTCGCCATGATTCAAACGCCTTTTTTGCCGCATTTATTGCCTTCCTCGCATCGATTTGTTTAGATAACTGAAATTTTTGATTCAGTACACTCAGATCGCCGGGATACCGGTCCTCAAAAAGTCCCCCACGGGATTTTGCCCACTGCCCTCCGATGTAATTTTGGAAAATATTGCCCAATTCTGATTCGAGCTTTCTGAGAGCTCTCTCATAATTCGCGTGAATTATCTCTACTCTTCCGCTCTGGCCCGCGCGAAAGAACGTGTTCTCATTTCTGTAGCTCATGCATACCCCTCAGCGACCTCTAATTGACTTTACCCAATGTCTAGTTTTCGGATGATTTCAGACAAAGGCTTGAATATCCCTCATGGACATTTCCCAAACAGACATGAGCAGTTCAATCGGAGACTTCATATGTCAAAGAAGGGAAGCAGAGACGAGACCTCTATGATAAAGGCTATTGAGCAGGCCGATAGAGTTCTCAAGACCGTCGAAAGAGCCGTTATCATCATAGGAGCAATAATCATCTTATTTCTGATTCTCTGGCATACTGGATATCTCGCCGTTATTAATCCGAACGCCATAATAATCATAATTTCATTGATAATCGTACTCGTCCTCGTGGAAGTTCTGCTCATTGAGAGACACAGGCATCAGTATCGATGACAGGAAAGATCATCAGCTTATCGAATGGCCGAAATCTTTCTCGAGTATGACCGAAGAGATAAGTGCGGATATCATCTCAAGCCATTTTACCGTCGATCGATCCGGAATCTTACCACTTCTTGGATAGGAAAGCTCTATCCAGCCAATCACATCATTATTTCTGCCAAATATGTGGACATCAATATAATCCCCTTCGATGAAGTCGTCCGGAGCGATTCGGTTTCTGAATAGCAGGCTTGGTCGGTTGAATGTGTTTTCTTCTCCCTGCCTAAAAGACTGGATCTCTGATAGAAAAATAAAAGTGTACTTATTTATTTGAATGCCGCCAGGTATTTGTCTAGGTTTGTCATTTCTTCATGTGTGTATGCACATTTTCTGAGCGCCTTTTCAGCTTCATCCCGGAACCCGATCAATATTTCAAATCTGTACATTTTATCCTTATTGTTTCTCAAACCAATCGCAATCTCTTGAAAATCAAATAAGCGATGGGTCATCCTTGCGGCGTCCTCGAGAAATGCGTGTATGCTCTGATTTGGATTTCTAGAAGACTGAAGGAGCTTATGTATGGCTTCCATGATTCTTTCATTGGAATCTTTGGACACTAGGGAATATCTTTCCCGAAGAATTCTTGTCGTGCTGTCGATTCGATTGTTGTTTATCAATTTATCCTCAATTGCAATGCGAAATCATATTATGAGCTTTTCCTCAGAGAGGAGGATAATTGATGATGCTCATTTTTTTTGAAAGCCAAATGTCTGCCTAAGAAAACCATATGCTGCATCCCCCTTCTTTGTTAGAATCTGGATTGAAGGCTTCTCCTCTGGCGGGATCGCTTTCTTATCTCTAGTCTTCAGCGCCGTGCTCAGGACATCATGCTTCCATTCGATTATGACATCTGGCTCTGACGACTCTGATTCTGTGACAGTTGCTTTTCCATCCTTTGATACACTGAGCGTTAAAATCTCTTTCTCGGTCCTGAATACCCAGTTCTGTGGCAGATAGCTTCTGATGAATATGAGCCAAGGAGCTATCTTCCCCTCGATTTCCGGACCCAGTT
>JAOUEZ010000013.1 GCA_029858465.1 Thermoplasmata archaeon
GCTCAGATTGACCTTGCTGTCCATTCTGCTCAATTACGCCCTCCTCACAGGACTGATACTTGTCATGACTTTGTTCTTCTCGGACGAGTCACTGATCGCAGGCTGGGTGCTGATGGCCGCTGTGCCGTCTGCCGTCGCGGTCGTTCCGTTCACGTACATGCTCAAAGGTGATACCAGGTTGTCCCTGATGGGCACGACGTCGATATATCTGCTATCTCTCGTACTGGCTCCTCTGATCACGCTTGTCTTTCTAGGGCAGGAGATTGATCGATTCAGGTTGATATACACGATCGTCCTGATGATACTCATCCCGATAGGGATATCCCAGCTGCCCCAGCTGAGGCGGATCGGCACGGGACTCAAGACGCCAATGATAAATGCGTGTTTCGCGGTGCTCGTATTCGCTATGACCGGAGCGAACCGAGAGGCCTTTGGAGAGGACCCTTCAATGGTCGCCTGGGTGGCGGTCGCCTGCCTGACGAGGACGTTCATAGTCGGCCTTGTCGTGCTGTATCTTCTCAAGTTCACAAAAATGCCTGTCGAGAAGAAGACGACACTTGTCCTGTTTTCCTCTTACAAGAATCTAGGCCTGACCGCTGCGATCGCCATGGCACTCATCGGATACGAAGCCGCGATTCCTGCGACGATATGCATACCGTTCGAGATTTTCTGGCTTGTCGCACTCAAAGGCGGCGTGCTCAGAAATAATAAGGATTCAAAATCTTGAAATCCAGGGTAGACAATGGCCGATGGATCTGATCATATGAGAAAAGCGCGTGATGGCAAACGGCCAAATAAGACTTCGAAATCCTACGCGGGACTGGCAAAGGATGCGTATAGGCTCGGGGCGACCGAAGCGAAGATTATCGATGCCGACAAGATAGTGATAGACGAACGCGTCAGGATGAAATGCGAGATACCTCGCTGCTCGAATTATGACGCGCATCTAATGTGTCCGCCGAATCTGATGCCCGTGCGTGAGTTCAGAAAGATGGTGAGAAAATATCGGAAGGCGCTGATTGTCCAAATAGAGGCGGACTATGATTCTAACGACAAGTCCGATAGCTATTTGACCGGAACTCTTTGCGAGGAATTGGAATCCCGTCTCGATGCCAATGAATCAGAGAAGGCGCTGCACAGGCTCGTCAACAAGCTCGAAGCCATTGCTTTCAAGAAAGGGTTCTATCTGTCGATTGGCCTGATAGGAGGCGAATGCCTGCTTTGTCCTGAGTGCGTCGGACCGAGCGGAGGTGAGGAATGCAGACACCCCTTCGAGGCGAGACCCTCTATGGAGGCGATGGGTATCGACGTGATCAAAACATGCGAGCACGCGGCGATGCCAATCCGGCTGTCTTCGTCTCACAAGGTCAGATGGACCGGGCTGATATTGCTCGGATGATGGTCTATATTCTGATCTTTCCCGCGAGCACCAGAAGGCCGTACTTCTTGCTGTCCTCTATCGCATCAAGGCTGGCGCGCAGCATGTTTGATGAGATCCCGATAGTCCAGAAGGTCACGTTATCGCACCTTGATCTTATCCAGACGCCAACTCTCGCCTCTGTGCTCCTTTCGGTATCTAGGTCCATCACCCTAAAATCCTCGAGCGTTATCTTTGAGACATCGGGGAACTTCGATGCGAGAGCATGGTCGAGCGCCTTCCTTATCGCGTCGACAAGACCCTTTCTCGATTCCGCCGTCGTGAGCACTATCTCCTGTCCGATCTGCACTTCCATCCCTACAGATTGGTATTTGTTGGAATTGTCAGTCGCCACATAATTATGAACGGTGAAGGGCGGAGAATATTTGCCTATGTGCTCGACCATCCTGAGATACAGCGATGCGTCCGAGTTTTCGAACTCGAAACCGTGCCGCTCGAGGTCTTTAACCATATTTGTGAGCGATTCCAGCTGATCCTCAGTCACATCCAACTTGAATTCCTTCATCTTGTTTAGTATCGCCGCCTTTCCTGAGTGCTTCGATGTGAGCGTCCTTCTCGCATTGCCGACCAATTCGGGTCGAATGTGCTCATACGCCTGCGGAGTCTTCAGTATCGCATCGATATGAGTCCCAGCTTTATGCGTGAAAGCTCTTTCGCCTACATACGGAAGGCGCGGGTTGTTTGGCTCGTTCACCACCCTCGCGATATATTTCGACAGAGATGTGAGTTGAGACATTTTTTTCTCATTGATTGTGCTGAATCCCAACTTGTAAAGCCCCACTATGACCGATATCAGGTTGGCATTCCCGATTCGCTCTCCGTAGCCGTTCATTGTGCCCTGGATATGAACAGCGCCCGCAGTGACCGCGGCGATGCTGTTCGCGACAGCGCACTCCGTGTCGTTGTGAGCATGGATGCCCACGATGTCCCCGAATCTTCCGACTATGTCTCCCGTGACCTTCTCGATATGCTTCGGGAACGAGCCGCCGTTCGTGTCGCATAGGACCAACATCGAGGCTCCGGCATCTTTGGCAGCATCTAGCACTTTTACTGCGAACATGCTGTCCTCGGCGTATCCGTCGAAGAAATGCTCGGCGTCGAATATGACTCTCAGGTCTTTGGATTTGAGAAAAGAGATCGAGTCATGGATCATCTCAAGGTTCTTATCCGGTGTTGTCTTTAGCACCTCGCTCACATGCAGCTTCGAGCTCTTCCCGAAGATCGTCGCAGTCTTCGCGCCTGTCTCCAATATCGCCTTCAGTCCCGAATCGTTCTCCGCGCTGTTGCTCTTCTTCCTCGTGCTGCCGAATGCAACTATCTGAGCGTTTCCTAAGGAGGTCGTCGTCAGCCTCTTGAAGACCTCCATATCCTCGGGGGATGAGGAGGCGTATCCCGCCTCTATGAAATCTATGCCTAAATCCGCCAGAGCCTTCGCTATCTTCAACTTGTCATCGAGAGAGAAGTTGACCCCTTCGCCCTGGGCCCCGTCTCTCAACGTGGTGTCGTATAACTGGCATCTCTTTGCAGAATTTGTCATCCAGTCGGTCTCCAGCGGCCGCTATCATTCGTAGAGGATATATTTAATATTGATTGGCGAGAAAATCCGAAGGCCAGTCACAATTTGGTGCTGCAGATTTGCATGAATAAGGAAAAATCAATAGTTTTTCGCAGACCCGTCATTTTGCTTTTTTCACACGCTTAACAGGAGCGTATTTCTTGCAGTCTTTGCAGTAATATCTCTCATACTTAGAGATCCAGGTGGTCGGCTTGCCGCAAATCTTGCAAAGGGGTGCCTTCTCATCTCTCGGTGCGCTTTTCTTTGGCCTCTCCGGAACCGCCTTCACCTCGCTCATCTGGATATATTTCCGGCACGGATAGCAATAGTATCTTTCATAAGTCGGAATCCAACTCGTCTGCCTTCCACAATCAGGGCAGGTCGGGCCTGCGGGCTTTTGCTTCTGCACTACGACCTTTTCTTCCTTCGGAAGGTATTTTTTGCAGGGATAGCAATAGTATCGCTCATACTGGACAATCCAGGCGGTAGGTCTGCCGCAGACGGGGCACATAGGCAGTTCGACAGCAGGTTTTTCCTTCGGCTCCTCTCTCTCCTCATCCTTTGGCAGATATTTCTTGCACGTCCAGCAGTACCATCTCTTGTATTCATCGATATACTTCGCATCTCTCCCGCATGAGGGGCACTTTCTGGTTTCTTCTTTTGGTGCTGGTTCCTTTGGAGCGTACTTTCTGCATCTCTTGCAGTACCATCGATCATACTGTTGAATATATGTCAAAGCCGACCCACAATGTGCGCAGGATCGCATTTCCTCCGTCAGGCTCTTCTTCTCTTTCAACGCATCTTCAATTATTTTCTCCGGAGTTTCCTCAGGTGCTACAGTTGCCTTGCCAGCCTCAATTTCGGCTGCGACCTCTTCATGCTCTGGCGGAAGAGCCTTCCCCGGCTCTACAGGTACCGCGGCTTCCTGGGCCTGTTCGATTTCCGGTTCCTTCTTCTCAGCATGATTGACAAAATCCTCGCATGAATTGCAATAATATCGGCCGTTCTCTTCCTTCAATGATGCGACTTCTCCGCAAGATGGGCAGATGATCTCTTCTTTCTTCTCAGGCGGTTTTTCTGCAGACAACTCTTCTTCAACAGGTTTCCCCTCGACTGGTTTTTCTTCGGTTTTTTCCTCTGCTGTCACCTTTTCGGCAATTCCTTCCTCCAAGCCCGGAGTCTGCGTCTCTGCAGGTTTTTCCTGGCTCAATTCTTCTAGACGGAAATAATCCTCACATGAAAAGCAGTAATGCTGGTCCATCTTCTCCACATAATGGAGCTCAGAATCGCATTTTGGACACTTTGCCTGCTCTTTATTTTTTTTCTTGGACATTCTGGCACCTATCGGGCAAGACAGCTGTACGTCGGATTTTCTTTTTTTTAAATATAGTTATGGGTAATTTTATCTTTTGCACCCAATTACCAATTCTTAGAATTACAGTTAATAGTACTGTAGAGAGATTTCTGAAAACGAATAGGATTCTTTATGTCTCTCCATGACGAAATTCAAATTCATTGGAAAAAGGCGAAAGCATTTCAAAGACGAGAAGGGGAGCATAGAGGGGTTGCCGCTGCAGCTCATGATCATGGGGATCATCGCTAGTCTTGGAACCGCCGTCATCATCGGATGGATTTCCTCGATCGAGACTCCCAAATATATTGGCGAGGTGGAGTTCTTTCCTGAGAAGATATCCGTTGTTGATACGCAAAAGGATGGAATTTTTGAAGGCAGCCTGAAAGAGTTATCCTTGAGAGTCCTGGACTCGGGAGGGAATCCAGTAAGCGATGCGGATGTCATTATCGAAGGATCGAGCATTGACAATGATCATCACAGGCTATACGGCAAGACAGATGCAGACGGAATGCTGACATTCCATGATGTCTCTTTCAAAGTGATAGGGGATAGGATAACGACGATATCCGTCTCGATTAGCGGCCAAGGTATTACAGGGAATTATTGGACCGAGATCATCATCCTTCCATCGTAGGTGAAATTCTTGTTCTCGGATCAAGCTGTAATTTCGATCCCTTATCGTCTTGCGATATCCGGGCTTATCATATCATTGACCATTCCGATTTGTCTGCAATCGATTGCTCAGATTGATGCGGAGATGTCGAGATTGATAGCTCAAGAGATAGCCTCGGATGTCAAGAAGGCGATTGAGACGGCTTCGTACCGATATCCGGGTGAATCAAGGCTTCTTAGCATCGGATCGAGACTGAACCTGCTGAATATCGGCCTCAAAATCATAATCGGAGACAGGCCTGGCGGAGAGAATTCGCACATTATCACATGCAGGGATGGGACCGGTTGGCAGTCGACTGCGCTTGTCGAGCTTGGTGGCTCGGTTGCCGGAATATGCTCACCTCATTACTCCTCAGTAATTTTGGAAAAAGGATCTAGAGATGTTCTCGTCGAGCATTCTTTGACAAAATTTGGCGACATGATAATGGTAGTGCCAACATGATAGATTATCTCAACTCAAGAATCATTATTTCACTGGCCTCCGTTTCGCTGGTGGCGATTGTTGTGTACGCCTCTTTGGGATATGCGGACAGAGCCTCACGCGAATCGGAAATAGAAATTTGCAGACAAATCCACGAACTCGTATCAATCGCCCAATCGGCGGAGTTCGACTCACTGCGACTGAGATTTCCGATTGATAATCAGATGATCGGAGGTGCAATCATCGAACTGAATAGTTCATATGTTCTAGTCAAGAGCGATAAAAATCAACATTGTCTCGTTTTCCCGCATCCTGTTTTGATAAAAGAATTCGGTTCAATCGTTAACGAATGCACGGTATCCTCAGCATGTCAATTGATTATCTCCGCTGAAAGAGACCCTCTTCGGAAATGCAATCAGGTCTTCATTGAAAAAAGCGATTGAATTCCCGGATCATTGTAGTCGTCTTAGAGTATCTGCGAATAATGAAATTTCATCCTTTGTATTGTAGAGGTAGAAAGATGCTCTGGCAGATCCTTCTATTTCCCGGTCATTGAACCATGAATGCGAGCAGTGCATTCCTGATCTGATCATTATGTTCTCCATGTTGTCGAGGATCATTGCGATGTCGTGCGGGTTTCTTTTCTTGATATTGAACGCCAATATCCCGCTTCTGAGGTCGGGATTTCCAGGTTCGATGATCTTCAAATCCGGTATTTTGAGCAATTGCTCAGTCGCCATCCTATTGAGATGGTTGACATGCGTAACAATCCAATCGCGTCCTATTCTTGACAGGTAGTCGGCCGCTGCTCCGGTTCCAATGATACCTGAGTAGTTCTGTAGCCCAGCCTCAAATCTTTCCGGTGGGGGAAGGATATCTGCATGTTTCCTGGTGGCCATGCTGATTCCGTGCCCTCCGTATGTCCGAGGCTCGATTTTAGAAAGCTCGTCATACTTTCCAGTCAGAATCCCGACCCCTGACGGCCCGCACATCTTGTGAGCCGAAAATGCATAGAAGTCCGTATCGATGTCCTTGATGTCGACGCCTCCATACGGCACATATTGAGCTCCATCCAGGAGGACGAGGGCGCCATTTTCGTGCGCTATCTTGCAGACCTCCTTCGCAGGTATAGTCGTCCCGTTGACATTGGAGGTATGACACATAGCAACCAATCGTGGTCTGGACTCTGCCGCAATTTCCGAGAATTTGTCAAGATTGAAAGTCTCGTCATCCCTGGACGGGACGATTTGATAATCTATGCCTGTTGTCTCTTTCAACTTTAAAAGGGGGACATGTACCGAATTGTGCTCACGGTCCGTCGCCAAGACTACATCCCCTTTCTTCAGCCCGACGCCAAAGATTACGGTGTTTAATGCCTCGGTACAATTTCTAACGAAGGATATCTCCTCGGGCTTTTCCGCATTAACGAATCTTGCCAATTTTCCCCTGGCCTCGTCTATTCTTATTGACACCTCGGTGGCTAGCTTGTGAATGCTTCTTCCAGCGCAGGCAGGGAAGTCCTCGTAGTATCTGTTCATCGCTTCCAATACCTGTTTCGGCCTCAGTGACTGGCATGCAGAGTCAAAGTATATGATGGGCTTTCCTTCTATTTCCTTCCTGAGTATTGGAAAATCCTCTCTTATGCGCTCGAAATCCATGATTTCGAACCGCAAAGATACAAAGATGGTCTTATCCATTTGCCTCCTTCATCATATAGTGGATAAAACATGCGGCCAACTAAGGTGTTCGGAAGAAAAGAAGATAAAGGTGGGGTCTGTATAAACCAACTCGAATCGAGCGCTCCGATCGCTGAGAGGAATGATTCATGAAGCGGGTCTACTTCGACAACAGCGCAACTTCCAGAACTGACCAGGCAGTCATAGATGCAATGTTGCCGTTTATGAAGGAGCACTACGGTAATCCATCATCCCTTCACGGGTTCGGGAGGGAAGCGAAGAAAGCGATGGATGCCTCCAGGGCGAGCGTCGCAAAGCTGATCAATGCCGATCCGATGGAGATAGTCTTCACGTCCGGCGGCACAGAATCAGATAATCTAGCTTTGAAAGGCTTCGTCTTTGCGAACAAGAATAAGGGCAAGCATATCATCATATCATCGATTGAACATCACGCAGTCCTTCACACATGCGAATATCTCCAGAAGAACGGCTTCGAAATCACATATCTGCCGGTGGATTCTGACGGTATCGTCCATCCTGAGACTCTGGAGAAGGCTATCAGGCCAGACACAATATTGGTCAGCATAATGCACGCCAATAACGAGATTGGCACAATAGAGCCGATCGGGGAGCTGGCAAAGATTGCCTCATCGAGAAGCATCGCCTTCCATACAGATGCCGTCCAGACCGTCGGACATGTCTCCATTGATGTGAAATCCGAAGGAGTTTCGATGCTGTCCATGTCCGCCCACAAATTCTACGGCCCGAAGGGAGTAGGTGCGCTCTATGTCCGAAAAGGTATCAGATTGGAGCCGCTCCTCCATGGAGGCGGCCACGAGCGCGGAATGAGATCATCCACCGAGAATGTCCCTGGGATTGTCGGTATCGGTAAGGCATCGGAGATCGCGATGGATGAAATGAAAACCGAGGCCGAGAAGCTCACACGTCTCAGGAACATGATGATAGATGGTGTTCTGAAAAAAATCCCACGTTCAAATCTCAACGGCCATAGGACTAAGAGATTGCCGAACAATGCCAACTTCAGGTTCGATTTCATCGAAGGAGAAGGCCTGGTCCTTCGTATGGATATGAGAGGATTCGCCCTTTCGACCGGCTCCGCGTGCTCCACAAAATCGCTTGAGCCGTCACATGTACTGATCGCCCTTGGCCTGAAGCCCGAGCAGGCGCACGGCTCTCTCCGGATTTCCATGGGCAAGGATAATTTAGAGGAGGAGGTCAATCAGTTCATCGATGCCCTTCCTGAGGAGGTGGCGAAATTGAGGGAGATGTCTCCTTATAATGAGGCCAATCCGATGGTGGCAAATGAACCCTGGTGCAGCTCAGAAGATCACGATCATCATGAGACGGAGGTGCGATGATTGTATAGCGATAAAGTATTGGAGCATTTCACAAATCCAAGGAATGTCGGGGAGATTCCAGATGCAGATGGCATCGGCAAAGTTGGGAATCCTGTCTGCGGCGATGTCATGTTCATCTACATCAAAGTGAAAGATGACATCATAACTGACATAAAGTTCAAGACCCTCGGCTGCGGCGCCGCGATAGCGACTAGCAGCATGATTACTGAGATGGCCAAAGGCAAGACCCTAGAGGAAGCTAGGAAAATTTCGAGGGGGGATGTCGCCGAGGCACTGGAAGGTCTGCCCCCGCAGAAGATGCACTGCTCAAATCTTGCCGCGGACGGATTGAAGGCGGCTATTGAAGACTATGAGAATAAAAAGAAGCAACAGACATAACCCTACGCAAAAGGAGTCCGACTGATGCCCAACGCGAAACAAGGCGAACCGGATATCGGGCTGGATTTTCTTGATATGAAGCTAAATAATCCGTTCATTCTCGCCTCAGGGATCCTTGGGGAAACTGCCGATCTCTTGCTCTCGGCGTTTAAAGCTGGAGCCGGGGCCGTAGTAACGAAATCTATTGGTCTAGAACCCAGGGATGGCCATAGAAATCCGACTATCTATTCCACGCCGGACGGAATGATGAATGCGATGGGTCTTCCTAATCCCGGCATTGAGGATTTCAAGAGAGAGATGGATGTCCTAAGGAAGACTGATGCGGTAGTCATCGGTAGCGTGTTCGCCTCCAAGCCGAACGGATTCTCTATTCTGGCCAAGAAAATGCAAGATTACGGTGCAGCCGCTGTCGAACTCAATCTGAGCTGTCCTCACGCAAGGGGATATGGGACAGAGATAGGTTCCACACCAGCTTCCGTGAGGCGGATCGTCAAGAGCGTCGCAGGCTCAGTCAGCATCCCGGTGCTGGCTAAACTCACTCCCAACACCTCGGATATTTGTTCACTCGGCCTCGCAGCTCAGGAAGCTGGAGCAAAAGCGGTGGTTGCCATTAATACGGTCAAGGCCATGCGCATTGATCCACTCATAAAGAGGCCAGTACTCGCAAATCGATATGGTGGTCTTTCCGGAAGCGCAGTGAAACCGATCGGAATCAGATGCGTCTACGAACTCTTCGAGGTTCTTACCATCCCTATCATTGGAGTCGGAGGGATTGCTACAGGTCTCGATGCGGTAGAATATATTATGGCGGGCGCTACGGCGCTGCAGATAGGAACCGCCGTCCAGACAAGAGGAGTCAAAGTATTCTCATATCTTCAGGACGAACTCAAGGAATTCATGCGCAAGGAGAATTATGGCCATCTTTCCGAGATGAGGGGTATTGTGCATGAGCCCTGAAACGGTTTCTGTATCTCGTTTGATTCAAAAGAAAAATGCCGCAAAGGACTGCTTCTCTTTATTCTTCGAATCGCAGATTCAGAGTTCTCCCGGGCAATTCCTCATGATCTGGATACCGGGTGTCGATGAAATTCCGATGTCTGTATCTCACTGCAGAAACGGTACAATAGGTTTGACTGTCAAGGTCCTCGGAGAGGCGACCGAGGCACTATGCAACCTCGAAGAGGGCGACAGAGTGAGGTTCCGCGGTCCCTTCGGCCAGGGTTTCAAATTAGAAGCGAAGAGACCGGTATTGGTCGCTGGCGGTGTGGGTTCCGCGCCTCTTCTGCTGTTGGCATCGACCTATTCTTCAATGGGCGTCAAGGGCGACGCAATAATCGGTGCGAAGTCGAAAGACGAATTGACTTTAATACAAGAATTCGAAAATCTTGGTTGGAATGTCTATATTGCCACCGACGATGGATCCAACGGTTTCAAAGGCACTGCGAGCGATTTGCTCGAAAAGAAATTGAAGGTTCTCACATTGGATTTCTTATACACATGCGGTCCCGAGAAGATGCTCTTTGAGGTGATTCGCATTGCTGAAAGTGTTAATCTGCCGGGTCAAGCAGCCCTCGAGAGATTGATGAAATGTGGAATAGGGATATGCGGTTCTTGTGCTATTAATCAAAAACTTGTTTGTCGGGACGGACCTGTGTTCGATTTCAAGGAATTAAGAAAAATTTCCGAATTTGGCAAGGCAAAAAGGGATGCAGCAGGCAGATTGAGACCTTCAGTCTGAATTTTTTGCTCGCTATTTATATATAATGAGAACATCGATGAAAATCAAAAAAACCTCTGAATCTTTCGGCCATATTATCATTATTTACATATTCCCCATCGATTTTCCGACGAATTTCATATATCACATTACTTGTTGACTCATTATCAGTACATGCACTAACTCCGAAATGTCTAAATCCGATACTATTATCTTCGAATTCGACACAGATCATTCTGCGGAGGTTTCTAAATGCCACAAAGAGTAGAAGGATGGAACAAGAAATACGAGCACATTGAGAATTCATGCGATGAGACTAATTGCGTGCCTTGCACGTATCCGAATTGTCAGAGATTTGTGAGCGAGAAGAAGACCTCCAAGAAGCTTTTTGCGAAATAGAATTTCATATTGAGCCTGAGAGTTCAGGCTCTATATCCTTTCAATTATTTCTTCAATATCTCATCAGCGACTTGCCAAAAATCTTCATCGGAGACCGATCCATACTTCTCCCCGAGATTTTTCACTTTTTTCAATATCGCATCGAGTTTTTCTTGGGAAGCGCTGATGCCCCTTTCCTTCAATCTTGAGCTGATGAAAGCTCTCCCGGTATGCTTTCCCATCACCAGTCTTCTCGAATTCCCGATCTCGTCTGGAGATATGTATTCATATGTCTCAGGATCTGTGAGAACCGCCGCGACATGAATCCCCGACTCATGGGCGAAAACGTTCTCTCCTACCCATGGCTGAATCGGTGATATGCATACGCCTGAAAACTCAGAGACTTTTCTCGCAATCGGCGTCAGATGTTCTGTTCTAATCCCGAGATCTTGACCGCGAAGATGTTTCATTGCCATGACGAATTGTTCCAATGGAACATTTCCCGCCCTCTCCCCGAAACCGCATACCGTTGTCGCAACCGCTCTTGCACCCGAATCTACCGCAGTCAAAGCATTCGCTAACGCAAGTCCGAAATCATTGTGCAGATGAACAGAAACCGGGAGCTTTGAAATCTCTCTTAAGAAGGTCACCAGTTCTTTTATCGACCCCGGTCCGGCGCACCCGACTGTATCTGTAATCCCCAGACGGTCAGCCCCGCAATCTGCGGCAGACCTGTAAGCTTTAAACAGCAAGTCTCTCCTGCTACGCGTAGTATCCTCCGTGCTGAACCCGACCTTCACCCCTTGGGATTTTGCATATTCGACCGAGGAAGAAATCGAATCGAGAACCTGATTTTCGGTCATGTGCAATTTTTTTTGCATGTGTAAATCCGATGTTGCAATGAAAATCAGAACCATATCGACATCGCAGCTTACAGCAGCATCGATATCCTCTTTTTTCGCTCTTGAGAGCGACAGTATATCGGTACCACCGCCTAGCGATTTGATCGATTTTATTGCCTTTCTTTCCTCATCCGATATGGCTGCAAATCCTGCTTCTATCTGAGGCACACCTGCTTCTATTAACATCGAGGCTATGATTTTCTTCTGCTCGGGTGTGAATCTGACGCCCACCATCTGCTCTCCCTCTCTGAGGGTTGAATCGTAGACGGTGACATCTCTTCCCAATTTCCGTCGATTTTCTATCACAGTATCCGCTTCACTCTTTCTCACGAAAGGACCTTCATACTTTCAATCTTATGCCGGGTGGGATTTTGTACAGACTGGCATGCGAGAAAAACTGGACAAAGGCATAAATATGGTATCAATGATTGACAGAATTGATGCCGGGGTGACAGAGTGGCTATGTGGCGGACTGCAGTCATGGCCGATTTCGGCGGAAATCCGCAGACAGGTGTTCAAATCCCCTCCCCGGCTCCAATTATTGAATTTACGTAAAGAATTGTCAAATAGGCAATTTTTTCTGCTCATATGAAGATCTTTGAGAACGGCAAATTGGATAATCCTTGGCGGTTGCCTTCTGCGTAACTCAGAATCAATACTCCTATCTATCTCAACTGCTATCTCATCACTTGAAACCGGAGGTCTCCAATTGGCTCTGCTAAGCAAGCCCCAGCTCGAAAGATACGATAGGAATCTTAAATTGAAGAATTATTCGAAGGGGGATCAGGAGAGACTACTCAGATCAAAAGTCCTCGTCATCGGCACAGGCGGGCTCGGAAGCCCTATATTGCTCTATCTTGCCGCGAACGGTGTGGGGAATATCAGTGTTGTCGATTCAGACAGCATCGAGCTGAGCAACCTGCAGCGTCAGGTAATTCATGACTCCGAGTCGATCGGGAAGCAGAAAGCCAAAGTTGCTAAGGCCAGGATGGAGAAGTTGAATCCGGACGTCAATGTAAGAGCGGTCGACGGGCGCTTCAATAAGTCCAATGCGAGAAAGATAGTTGCGAACCATGACATGATAGTCGATGCGAGCGATAACTTCGCCACAAAGTTTCTCGTCAACGATGCCTCCGTGCTTGAGAAGAAGCCCTTCAGCATAGGGAGCGTGCTCGAATATCACGGCCAGGTTTCGACATTCATCCCGGGGAAGAGCCCGTGCTATAGATGCCTTTTCAAGCAGCCGCCTGACGGCGCTATCCCCACAACGGCGGAAGTCGGCGTCTTGGGTACAGTTCCAGGAATTATCGGTATCATCCAGGCAACCGAGGTAATAAAGGTCCTGCTCGGCAAGGGAACCCCCCTACTGGGCAGATTGCTACTCATGGATGTCCTGGATTGGGATTTCCAAATCATTAAATTCGAGAGGGCGAAGAATTGCCCTGCCTGCGGCGATAGGCCAGTAATCAAACTGAAAAAGTGATGGTAGGTCTGCAAGAATTGATAAGGAGGATTAATTTATCACAGTGTTAAGAATTTGGTGATCAGATGGATGAAGATGGAGTTTGGGAGAGCATTTTGGAGACCATCGGCAATACGCCGCTTGTCAGGCTTTCCCGTATCAATCCCGTTGGCAATGCGGACCTGATTGCAAAGATAGAATCGTTCAATCCTATGTCCTCCGTCAAGGACAGAATAGCCTATTCCATGATAATCGATGCAGAAAAGAGAGGAGTTCTGAAGCCGGGAATGACCGTGATTGAGCCGACCTCAGGCAACACTGGTATTGGACTTGCGATGGTGTGCGCGGTGAAAGGCTATCGCCTTATCCTTACAATGCCCGAGACTATGTCTGTCGAGAGGAGGAAGCTCCTCAGCGCTTTCGGTGCAAAGATGATCTTGACCGAAGGAAAAAGAGGAATGAAAGGCGCGGTCGATGAGGCAACTCGAATGTCATCCGAATCCACCGACTACTTCATGCCACTTCAATTTGAGAACCCTGCCAACCCGCAGATTCATCGCGAGGCTACAGCCAAAGAGATCATGACCTCGCTCAAGAAAGTTGATGCATTCGTGGCCGGGGTCGGCACAGGGGGCACAATATCGGGCGTGGGCGAGGCTCTGAAGGAGAGAGATCCTTCTACCCTGATAATAGCCGTTGAACCCTTCGAATCCCCTGTCATTTCTGGCGGCTCGCCAGGGCCTCACAGAATTCAGGGCATAGGAGCAGGCTTCGTGCCAAAAATACTGAATCGCGAGGTGATCGACAGGATCATAAAAGTGAAAGAATCCGATGCGCGGACAACCACCAGGCAGCTTGCCAAGATGGAGGGAATATTGGCAGGAATTTCTTCAGGCGCTGCTCTATTTGCGGCCCTTCAGGTAGCCAAAGAACTCGGAACGGGAAGAATCGTTGTTGTAGTATTGCCAGACACTGGCGAAAGGTATTTGAGCACAGATTTGTTTGCCGAGGAAGATTGAGCTATATGGCTGATAGAGAAGACGTGGAAATTGTATTGCAGAGGGATCCTGCTCCGAAGAGCAGGAGCGAGGCACTGTTGTTCAGCCCAGGCCTTCATGCCATCAAGTTTTACCGATTCTCCAGCAAGTTGTATACAAAGAAAAGATATTTCAGCGCAAGAATGGTCAACTATATTGCCCGCATTCTAACAGGTGCTGACATTCATCCAGGCGCCAAGATAGGCAAGAGATTCTTCATCGACCACGCCACCGGAGTCGTCATAGGAGAAACCGCTGAGATAGGGGACGATGTTTCTATCTATCAGGGTGTCACTTTGGGAGGAGTCAGCACGAGCAAGGGCAAGCGGCACCCGACGATTGGAAATAACGTCGTCATCGGGGCTGGCGCTGCCATCCTCGGGCCGATAATCATAGGTGACAATGTCAAAGTCGGAGCTGGCTCCGTTGTTGTCAAGGATGTGCCTCCGAACAGCACCGTAGTCGGAATTCCTGCAAAGATCGTGCACAGGGAAGGAGGGGCGCAGATTGACCTGCAGCATGACGATCTTCCAGATCCAATTATGAAGGTTTTCATCGATTTCTGCCATAATGTATCAATGCTTGAATATAGGATATCCGAATTAGAGAAGAAGCTGGGCGTGGAGCAGGAAGAGAGAGGGGAGACCTGCCCCAAACTTCCGGAATGACGCAGCTGGCGGTCGATATCGATGGGCGATCTCTACATTTACAATACGCAGACAAGGCAGAAGGAGAAGTTTGTGCCAATCACCTCTGGGAAGGTGGGCATCTATGTCTGCGGCGTCACAGTATATGACGACGTGCACCTCGGGCATGCCCGATCAATAGTCGCATTCGATGCGATTGTGAGATATCTCAGGCAAAAGGGCTATGATGTCAGCCATGTGACAAACTTCACAGATGTCGACGATAAGATTATCAAACGGGCGGCGGACCTGAGTGTCGAACCATTGAAGCTCTCCAAAATGTACATCGACAAATTTTCCGACGATATGAAGTACCTGAGGGTAAAACCGGCCGACCAATATCCGAAGGCCAGCGAGATGATCGCCGATATCATTAAGCTGGTCGAGAAGCTGGTTGACAAAGGGTTCGCATACGAATCCGGCGGCGATGTATTTTTCGATATCACGAAGGCCAAGGACTACGGGAGGCTATCCGGCATATCCTCTGACCAGGTGCAGGCCGGGGCGCGCATCGAAGTCGATGAGAAGAAGCGGAATCCAGCCGATTTCGCCCTGTGGAAAGCCGCCAAGGAAGGAGAGATATCCTGGCAGAGCCCCTGGGGTCCAGGCAGGCCTGGCTGGCATATCGAATGCTCCGCAATGGCGCTCAAATTTCTGGGAGACACTCTCGATATCCACGGCGGCGGATCCGACCTGCTTTTCCCGCATCACGAAAATGAAATCCAGCAGTCGGAGGCATCGACTGGAAAGAAGTTCGTCAATTATTGGATGCACAATGGAATGCTTATGGTGAACAAAGAAAAAATGTCCAAATCCCTTAAGAATTTCTTTACCATCAAGGATATCTGCAAGAAATACGACGGGTCGACCGTCCGTTTCTTCCTCTTGAACACACACTATCGCCAGCCGATTGAATACGATGTCGATTCTCTCGATGAGGCGAAAAAAAGCCTGGAAAGGCTTCAGAATGCATATGATGAGCTGAACTCCGCGAGAGATCGTGCTG
>JAOUEZ010000147.1 GCA_029858465.1 Thermoplasmata archaeon
ATTTGCAATTCCATTCTCTCATCCAATGCTCGCAATAAGAGAATTAATGTTCGACAATACGGGGATAGTGATCGCCGGCATTTTGTACCAACTCATTTTCATGACTGCGGCAATGACGATAGCTATCACCCTATTCAAGAGAGACATACTTCTTACAGGGCGTAGCAAAGGAATGGAAAAAAAGAGGAGATTTCCTATAATCGCCTTCTTACAACGTGGCAGAAAATCGTGAATCACGTAAGCTTCTCAATTATTGCGGCTGCAACCTCATCAGTCTTGGAGTTGCCTCCAATATCTGGAGTCCTCTTTCTTCTTTCCGCGAGGACAAAATGAATTGCTCTGTCAAGATCTTCCGATGCTTTCTTCTCCCCGATTCTTGTGAGCATCATTTCAGCGGCAAGTAGAGCTGCGATTGGATTAGCTATTCCTTTGCCTGCTATGTCAGGTGCAGAACCATGGACTGGCTCAAACATGCTCACACCGTCCGGATTGATATTCCCCGAGGGGGACAATCCGAGGCTTCCCTGTATACCAGCTCCTAAATCTGTAAGAATATCTCCGAAAAGATTCGGGGTCACCAATACTGAGTATCTCTCAGGGATTCTTATAAGATTCATGGCTACAGCATCGACATACGCGAACTCTGTTTCCACATCGGGATAGAGTAATTCGACCTCGTGAAATGCGTCGCGCCAAAGACCGTACATTTCTGTTATCACATTCGCCTTGTCAACACCGGTCAATTTTCTCTTTTCCTTGCGTCTTGCGAGATCGAAGGCATATTTGATTACCCTTTTCGCACCAGAGCGCGAGATGATCCCGATCTGATAGGCACTCTCATTCTCGCCCTCCACCTCGACCTTTATCTTGAACTCCATGCTGTAGTTCCTGCGGTCGAGCCTCATCTCGGTCTTATCTTTCTTTCCTGAGAATCTCCTTCCGAGCCCGACATAGAAATCCTCTGTGTTCTCCCTTACGAAATCCAAAGAAAGATTTTCCCTGCCTGCAGAGGATATTGGAGTGGCGACGCCTGGGAAGAACCTGACTGGCCTGTGATTGATGAATTGGTCGAATGCGAACCTGATTTTCAGCAAGATGCCTTTCTCGAGAATGCCTGGCTTCACTCTCGGATCTCCGAGCGCGCCCAGAAGAATCGCATCGCATTTTCCTATCTCTCTCAACGTGCTGTCCGATAGGATTTCCCCTGTCTTCAGATAATGTTCCGCCCCGTTCGGGAAATCTCTATATTCGATCACGAAATCATTCTTATCGCCGAGCTTCTCGAGCACGTTCTTAGTCGCCATAATCACTTCCGGTCCAACACCGTCGCCCGGTAGACATGCGATCCGATGCTTCGCCATTCAACCCCTCCTCTCTGCGCTCAAACGCTCCTTTGCATAGGGTATCAATCCGCCATTATCTATCAATTTCTGGAGGAATTCATTGTAAGGTGGAAATCTCCAGTTTTTATTTTTTGAAAGATTTGTCACTAAACCATTTTCGAAATCGACCTTTATTGCATCATTCTCATCGGCGTCTATGTCCGCCTCGACCAAGGGCAATCCGATATTGATAGAATTTCTGAAGAAAATCCGCGCGTAACTTCTCGCAATCACGCAGGATATTCCCGCGCCCATAAGGGCTCTCGGGGCGTGCTCTCTGCTTGAACCGCAGCCGAAGTTCGTTCCCGCGACGAGGATGTCTCCTGATTTCACAGACTTTGAAAATTCAGGCCTGATCTTTTCAAATGCATGTCTGGCCAATTCTTCCGGATCAGGCGTCACGAGATATTCCGCCGGTATTATCTGGTCAGTGTCGATGTTGTCGCCGAATTTCCAGGCAATCCCCTCTATGATCATTTTCATTTGACCACCTCGGATGGATCGACGATTCTGCCCTTGACCGCGCTCGCTGCGACCACAGCGGGATTTGCGAGGTAGACCTTCGATTCTTTATGGCCCATTCTGCCTACGAAATTCCTGTTTGTGGAACTGACCGCGACTTCTCCTGGTGCAAGGACGCCCATATAGCCCCCAAGGCATGCCCCGCATGTCGGGCCGGAGACATATGCGTCGGCATCCATGAATATCTTGAGCAACCCTTCCTTCATCGCCTGCTCGAATATCTTCTTGCTCGCGGGCACGACTATCATCCTGACGCCATTCGCGACTCTTCTGCCCTTCATGATTCTCGCAGCCGCCCTGAGATCTTCCACCCTGCCGTTAGTACATGAACCAAGATACGCCTGATCTATCTTCACATCGATTTCCGATGCGGGCTTGACATTTGATGGAAGATAAGGAGCAGCGACGAGAGGCGGAATATTCGCTGCATCGTACTCGTATCTTCTATCATATTGGGCATTCTCGTCGGGCAAGATTGCTCTGTACTTGCCCTTGACTATCCCTTTCAAATAAGAATCAGTCTTTTTATCGGGTGCGATGAACAGATTCTTCGCCCCCGCCTCGATAGCCATATTAGCGATTGTCATTCTGTCGCTCAGTTCAAGATTGCTAATGGTGCTGCCCTTGACCTCCATAGATTTGTACAATGCGCCGTCGACACCGATGTCCCCGATGATTCTGAGTATGAGATCCTTTCCGAACACGTTCTTCTTCAGTCTGCCAGTGAAAATGAACTCATCTGTCTTAGGCACTCTGAACCAGAGCTTTCCTCGGGCAAACACTGTGGCTGCTTCAGTGCTGCCAATGCCGGTCGAGAAGGCGCCCAATGCACCGTACGTGCAGGTATGAGAATCTGCACCGACTATAAGACGCCCGGGAGCCACATAGCCGAGTTCCATCATGAGTTGATGGCATACGCCTCCCTCGCCGATTTCAAAATAATTCTTGATCTTCCATTTCATCGCGAAGTCCCGCATCCTCTTTGCCTGTATCGCAGAGGCGACATCTTTGTTCGGAACGTAGTGGTCAGGTATGAGTATGATCTTATTCCTTAGAGGCTCAGCACCGAGCATCTCGAATGCCTCGAAGGCGGGCGGACCCGTGACATCGTTCACCATCACATAGTCGACGGCTGCTTCCACTACATCTCCTGACGCGACCTTGCCTCCGCTCCTCTTATCGAATATTTTCTCAGCGAATGTCCTTCCCAAATCTGTCACCTTCAGTTTGAAACCGCGATCGAATCAAGTCAGGAGATCTTTCTTGATATTGCACAGGCGGTTCAAAGAGATTATTGCCGCCTCTACGCTCGTGAGCACAATATCGGGCCCGACGCTCTTTCCGAGCGAGAGTATCGCATCGTCTCTCTTATCCGCGAGCTTGACAGTGACCTCGCACAGAGCGTCTGAGCCTCCGGTGATCGCCTCAAGACGATATTCCTTTAGGACTATATTTTTTGATACCGCCGCCCGGATAGCATTGAGCGATGAATCGATAGGCCCAATTCCTGATTCGGATGCGCGTTTGAATTTCCCGGCAACATTTAGCGTCACCGTCGCCGTCGGAGTGAAATTAATACCGGTGAATACTGCGAATTCTTCAAGCTTGATGCTTTCCGGCTCTTCGGGCTTGCCAAGAACATCGTATGCCAATGCGATCAGTTCTGCATCGTCGAATTTCTTGCCCCCCTCTGAGAGTTTCTTGATTCTTGATACAAGTTCTTTCAGTGGCACATCTTGCATCTCGATGCCGTAGCTTTTCAATTTAGCTTGTACTGCATGAGTCCCGGTGTGCTTGCCGACGACGAACGCCCTCTCTTTTCCGACAGATTCGGGCGATATAGCCTCATACGTGAAAGCTTCACCGAGAATT
>JAOUEZ010000014.1 GCA_029858465.1 Thermoplasmata archaeon
GCCGCGTTCTCGAGCAACTTGTTCTTCTTGTAGAATTCGATCGTTGCCAATGATGCAGCACACGCCACGGGCGTCCCGCCAAGCGTCGTGCAGTGCGATCCTGCTGGTATGTCGAGTATTTCAGATTTGCATACTGTAGCTCCAAGCGATATACCGCTGGCGAGTGCCTTCGATGATGTGAGGATGTCCGGCTCGACGCCGAAGTGCTCGATGGCGAACCACTTTCCGGTCTTACCCATGCCAGCCTGGACCTCATCGACACCGTAGATGATGCCGTATTTGTCCGCGAGTTTCTTGAGTCGCTTGTGGTAATCCTTCGGTGGCACTATGAGTCCGCCCTCTCCTTGGATCGGCTCGATGAAGAAAGCAGCGACCTCCTCGGCAGGAACATGTCTGTTAAAGAGCCACTCCTCAATGAAATCCACGCACCAATAATCGCACTGGGGGAACTCCAGATGGAACGGGCATCTGTAGCAGTACGCATAGGGGACATGCTCGACACCTGGCATATACGGAAAGAAGCCCGCCTTCTGCACCGGGGAACTCGCCGTGAAGGCGATCGCTCCCATCGACCTTCCATGGAAGGCACCGGTGAAGGCGATGAACAGCGGTCTCTTGCTGTGCCATCTCGCGATCTTCGTGAAAGCCTCGACGCTCTCGGCGCCGCTCCCGCTGAGAAAGACCTTCTTCTTGAATTTCCCGGGCGTTATCTCGTTAAGCTTCTCCGCAAGCTCCACTGCGTATCTGAAATAGAAATCCGTGTAGGAATAGTGCACAAGGCGCTTCATCTGGTTGGCGACGGCATCTATGATCTCCTGATTGCCGTGGCCGACAGACATCACACCGAGTCCGCAGTTGAAATCGATGAATTCGTTCCCGTCGATATCGGAAAGGATCACTCCTTTGCCAGATTCGCAGACAAACGGGTAGTAGAACGGTCTGTTATACGGAGCCAATACTTCCTTGTCTCTTTTCAAAATTTCAAGCGCTTTTGGTCCTGGGGGATCCACAACTCTTTTCAGTTCGATTTTTCCGAGTTTCAATATATCCCTCTGAGAGGACTCCAACTAACCGAAGAATCCTCTGCATAGAACGACAAATATTTTCTCGATATTAACCTTTGTATTGGACTGAATATGATGCGAATCTGGCCGTATAATCTTCTCCTTTCAGTCATCTAATAGATACGGTCATCGGTTAATCGGACGAAATATTGAATAATATGCGAAATAGATAGATATTTTGATTCTTCATGCCCCGAGGAGAAACGATAAATTCATACCCGCCCCTTTCTCGTCATTGTGGCAATAATTCTGATAAGATACGGCGAGACCGGGCTCAAGAGCAGGCCCGTCCGTGCCAGATTCGAATCGCTGCTGGTCGAGAATATATTGGCAGCCCATCGAAATTTCGGCATTAGCTGCATTATCGAGAAGCAGAGAGGGAGGATATTCGTTGCGAGTGAGAATCCCGAGAAAAGCTCGGAGATTATCTCAAGGACATTCGGAGTTGTATCTCTCAGCATAGCGGAAGAGAGGACGAGCGATATCGAGGATATTTCGGAATGCGCAGTGCAGACGATCGCAAAGGAGATGCCGAGGGGCGACTCGTTCGCGATAAGGGCCAGAAGAACTGGCACTCATCCATACACGAGCATGGAACTCGCCGCACAAGTCGGAAAAAGAGTCTTGGAATCGGCGGCAGGGTTCGATCTATCAGTCGACCTCACTAACCCCGATTTCGAGCTTTTTATAGAGGTCAGGAACAACCGGTCATTCATCTTCAGCAATGTTTTGCCGGGGCCGGGAGGTCTTCCTATGCGCAGCCAGGGCAGAGTCCTCGCGATGATTGAGGACAGGAAATCGCTGCTCGCGGCTTGGCTTATGATGAGAAGAGGCTGCTCGACGATTCTGCTGAATCAATCCGGTCTGCACGCCTCGGATATCGAACTGCTCAAACCGTGGAATCCCTGGTGGAACGGTTTCATCGAAAGCACCGACCCATATGAGATCATCAGGCTCAAGCGCTGCTCCGGCTTGGTCCTAGGCTGGACGCTCGAAGAGTTCCAGACCAAACAAAAACCGAAGACAGAAGTTCCTTTATTCTATCCTCTGATCGGAATGGATGAAAAGGAAATTGAAGAAAGGATGGGAAAAATTACAGTCTAATTCCCATGCCTCTTGTGAGCCCGCAGCGACGGCCTGACCTTCTCGTGTCCGATGCCTTTTCCTCTGACCAGACCCCGGCTCCTCTTTCCGGCAGGCGTCAATCCTCTGAATGCTCTTCCGCGGTTCGCGGGATCGCAGATCCAGTTGACCTTGGGATCTTTCCTGATGACTGGGTGCATCGGGTCTATGAGAATGACCTCGAACCATTGGTGCTTTCCGTCCTCTCCAACCCAGTAGGATGCGAGTGCCTCCATGTTCGGGTATCTCTTGGATGTCCTTTCCTCTGCGATGACCTGCGTGCTCTTCCTCAGAGTTATCTTATTGATGCCTTTCTTCTTCGGCTTCCTGCCTTTCCTTATCGTATGCTTTCTCATGCCGCCCTTCCTTACTCTTGCACGGACGATCGCGAAGCCGGGCTTGGCCTTGTACCCAAGCTCTCTGGCGCGGTCCAACCTCGTGGGTCTGTCGATCCGTACGAAGGAGTTTTCCCTCCTCCACTCGATCATCCGTTCCCAGATGAGCTGCTTCATGTCCACATTATCGTCAGGGCGCTTCCAGCCTTCCCTTATAAAACCATACATGTTGCGAGCCGCTGGCTCGAACTTCTTCTCCACAGCGCCTTCTTCCGGCGCAACAATTTTTTCTTCTGCCATCGTGGATCACCGGATCCCTAATCGCCCGCAGGGTTCACGCCTGGCGCACATCCCCAAACAGGCGGTTGCTTTAGCGGCTGAACAAAAGAGAGTTCGTATTTAATTGTTTGGGCATCGAGAGGATTCACATGAAATCTTCTAGATTGACCTTGCCAGAAGCTTTCTTAACCTCTCCTTTCTTCCTCTCCTTCCTCGGCTTCGTTTCAAAAAGGGTGGTCTGCTGCTGACCTGTCAGCAACCTTCTCTCATCCCAGCCCAAGGCATCGGTCACCCTTACGATGGACTGAGCGAGCCTTTCGGCATAATACTTGTAGTCAGGTTCGGCGCTGAACTCCCTGCCTGAGATGTAGGGCTCGACTTCCTGAGGTGTCTTTCTGCTGTCAGTGACTACCCATGACACCTTCATCCCGGGTTGGAATTCGTATCCCATCTCCTTCATCTTCCTTGCGGCCAGAACATTAGCCATTCTGTCAGGGGCTTTGTAGAAATTCTCGCTCTTCGCGCTTCTGGAGATGACGAGTTGCTCCGTTTCGACTTCTCCTCGAAGCACCTGCTGTATTACTTCGCGCGCATACTGTACCGCACCCTCCGTGTCCCCGTCCAATATCTTCTCGAAGACGCCCATGAGTGTCTCGCTTTGGAGGTCGAACGAGTCGGTCCTCCGAATCTCATAACCTCTTATTATGAGACCCTTCTCTGGCCAGACCATCCTCCCGACATATCTCTTCTTCTTCCCGTGCGAGAAGAAAGGTTCCATGACCTTCTCGAACTCGAGGTTCGCACCACCCTCGGAGAATCTTTGTGCAATATCCTTTCCGAACTCGACGGTCTTTTCGAGATCAGCGTGGGGCGATTGAATGAACACGGAATCCGTGTCAGAATAGATTACCTTGATATCCTCGTCCTCAAGCTGTTTGATGACATTTCTGATAGACTCCCTGGCGAAGGCTGTTATGCTCGCGCCGATCCTCTGGTCTGTGAACCTGTAGAAAGTTGAGGCGAATACTCCGTAGAAGGCGTTCATCAGGATCTTCACCGCCTCCTGTACTCCTCGATAGTAGTCCTTCTCATCATCTGAGACAGTGTCTCTCATCAATTTCTTGAGCCTATCTCTCTCCTGCATGAGTTCTGCAAGGATTGATGGCAGGAGCCCTTCCCGCTGGTCCTTGGTGAGGAACCGCACGCCGGTCGGCGAGATCGTCTTTCCTTTCTCGCTGAGCGTCGTGAAGCAGATGTTCTTCGAGATGATGAGCGAGGGATACATCGACTTGAAGTCCTCGACTATTACATTGTGGTACAGCCCCGGCTCAATCACGTGGACGTATCCTCCCTCTATCTGATCCTCATAACTCCGCCGCTGCGTCATCGGCACCCCGACATACTTCCGGTCCGCTCTTGGATCAATATCGAATCTATCAGAACCGATGTAGTGCCGCTTATCACATCGTTCAGCGGCAGCTTCGAGACAGTCGCAAGATCCAGAGCTTTCTTTATTACCTGGATTTTCTCCAGGATTTTGAGCGCAAGCGCAGCGTCTCTCGCGCAGTATTCCTTCACTTTCTCAGGGTTCTTCTTCCATTCGTTGTCTATCTGCGCAGGGTCGACATCGAGCTTCTTTTCGCCGAGCAATAGATCCGATACTGCATTCAAAGTCTCCTGCTTCGGCTTGATGTTCTTCTTGACGTGCCACCATGCGTCCGCCACTATCCTGCCGTCGACGTTCCAGAACCTGTTGTTGAACTGCCTCATGCTGCCAGGTGTTCTGCCCCAATTTATCTCTGGCATCCCGAGCTTCTTAGCTCTCTCGAGGATCTGAGGAATATCGTAGCCGTCGATGTTGTACCCCGTGATTATGTCAGGATCCTCTTCGTCGATCTTATTGTTGAAATCCTCGATGATCTTCCGCTCATCGCCATCGAGATGGAAATACCTTAGTTCCTTGTCCGGAGCGTCTCTTATCACTCCGCACAGTGTGATCAGATGCCCATCGACAAGCGAGTTCTCAATGTCGAAGCTGAGTATCTTCAGAGCAGGATAGAATGAATCTATGTTCTCGAACTTCTCCGCCCTGACGACCCTATCTGTCGTGTAATTTTCTTTCTTTTCTGGCTCTTCCTCACCATGGGCTCTGACGCACGCACTCAAGTCCAGATCGTACATGAACCTCAGATGGAACGGGATGTCGGCCGCAAGCACCCTGAAACCCGCATTAATGAGCCTCTCTCTGACCTGTGGGACAACGAACGGATAAGTCGTGACCACCTTCCTGCATAGCATCTCCTTGCCAGAGACGAGCAATTTCACGGGGTCCTTCTCGACGCATTTGACATTTTCCTTGTCGCCCTCGAGCATCTCTACCGCTTGCGCGCTGGGCTCGATTACGTAGAAGTAAGGCTCGAACCCGTAATATCTTGCAGTTATCGATTCTCCTTCCCTCGTCCTCCCGTAGACTTGGACGATGACTTGATCGTTCTCCCTTCGGTAGGATGAACTCAGGATTCTTATGTCCCATGTCGGCATCGCCATCACGTCCTGGCGACTATCTTGATCACATCGCCGTCGTTCAAAACATGCGAGGCGCCGAGCGTCATATGCGTCTTTGCGTCTATTGCTCTTATGAAATTCTCCCCGAAATCCGTGTGCACCTTGAACGCGAGGTCTTTGGCCGTGCTGCCTTTAGGCATCAGATACGCGTCAGGAAGGACGTTCCCGTCCTTGTCCGTCCATTTCGTCTCGTCCTCGACGGGATAGACGACCATCAGGTTCAGCATGTCGAAAACGGCCTTTTCCAGGCAATCCTGCACGCCAGTGCTCTTGTTCGTCTTCAGCCAATCAGAGATTTTCCCGAGAGCGGACTTCTGCAGCTCGTTCAATTTTTCCGGCGATGTTATCTTGATGCTGTCCGCGCCCGGCGAGTATTCAATAAGACTGGCCTTGGCTGCCCTCCTCAGTGTGAGTTCATAGTCAGCCGCGGTCGGGATGACTCTTTCTCCAGTCGCAATCAATTTTTTTATCATCTCAGGAGGAGCAATGTCAAATTTGTTCGCGGCGATTATCATCGGCTTGCTCACCTTGAGCAGTTCGAATGAGAAATTGAGGATGTCGTCCTCCTTCCAATGCGTAGGATCCTGATCGAGTTCGGCGTTCCTCATGCCCGCAACTATCATCGCCTCTGATATTATGAGCCCGGTCAATTTCTCATGCAGGATATGCTCGATCTTCTTGCCCGCGAGCCTCGCCTGCCGGGCAATTTTGTCAAAGCCCTTCCCGATTATCGAGTATATCCAATACGCCACCTCCTTCTGCAAGAACTCTACATCCTGGATAGGATCATGGCTTCCCTTGTCGACGATGTTCCCCGCGGAATCCGTCGCGCCGCTTGCGTCGACTATGTGGATCAGCGCATGCGCCTGCCGGAGGTCGTCAAGGAACTTGTTCCCCAGGCCCTTTCCCTTATGCGCATCAGGAACAAGACCTGCGACGTCGAGTAATTCTATTGGAACATATCTGACGCCGTTCTCGCAATGTGCGTTTTTCGGCTTGCAAGGGACACCTTTTATCAAATGCGGGCATTTTGTCCTGACATATCCCACTCCCTTGTTCGCCTCAATAGTAGTAAAAGGATATGCCGCAATCTGAGCCGGAGCCAGAGTCAGGGCTGAGAAGAATGTGGATTTGCCCACATTCGGCTTTCCGACAATACCTACCTGCATCGATTCGTCATCAAGGTAGTAATAGAAATACGCTATGCCGAGTTCGAAGAATGTCGGTTGTGAATCGAAAAAGATAATCTATATCCTCACGATACGCTCATTCGAGCATATCGCCCCGGGATTGAAATGCAGGAAGTAATTGATAGATACGGACGAAGATTGACCGGTCTGCGGATATCCGTCACTCAGAACTGCAATTTGGAGTGTTTCCACTGTCATCGCGAAGGACAGAAAGAAGCCTCCGAAGAAATGATGCCCGAGGAGATAGGAGCAATTGCCAGAATCGGAGCATCTCTCGGGGTCAAGAAAATCAAGATCACAGGCGGCGAGCCGCTGATTCGCAAAGACATATGCGAGATAATCTCGGAGATGAGGCCATATGTGCGGGAGATATCGCTGACAACCAACGGGATATTGCTTGGCAATCTCTCCGATGGTCTCAAAAAATCCGGTCTCGACAGGATCAATGTGAGCCTGCACTCGCTCTCGGGAGACTGCCTCAGCAGAATCACTGGTAAGGATTATCTTCCAGAGGTCAAGGAGGGGCTTCGGGCGGCGAAGAAGGCAAACCTGAGCCCGATAAAGATCAATATGGTAGTCCTCAAGGACATAAACGATTTCGAAATACCAGAGATGATAAAATTCGCTTCGGAAATGGGCGCAACTCTCGAGCTGATAGAGCTTGCCACCGATAGATCTGGATGCAACGAAGAATACTTCAAAAAACATCATTTTTCGCTGGAAGACATCGAATCGCAACTGTCTGCCACCGCTCATCTGATAACGCACAATGAATTGCACAGGCGAGCACAGTATGAGATAACTGAAAACGGGAGCAGAGTCATCGTCGAACTCGTCAGATCGATGCATAATACCATCTTCTGCGCCAACTGCACAAGGGTGAGGGTTACGAGCGACGGCAGACTGAAGGGCTGCCTCTTTGAGGACGGGAATTCGATAGACATTCTCGGAGCCATAAGGGCGGGAGTATCCGACGACATGCTCAGGGATATGTTCATCAGCTGCGTCAGCAATAGAAAGCCTTATTGGAGCTAGATGTCTCAAAAAGGGGGCAATGGCCATGATCAGGATCGATGTGTCAAGCAAAAATATCGACATCAGTGCTGTTTTGAGCCAGGTTATGAGAAAAGACTGCGGCGGAATCGCATCGTTCGTCGGCACAATAAGGGACGTCTCGGAGGGAAAAAAGGTCAAGAGAGTTGAGGTGGAGGCATATGACGAGATGGCGATTTCAGATCTTAGAAAGATTGCCGAGGTAGCAGTCAAGAAGAACAGCGCGCGCTCAGCAGTAATACAGCACAGGACAGGAAAGCTGGAGGTCGGCGATGTGGTCGTCGTTATCGCAGTTTCTGCACCCCATAGGAATCAAGCCTTTGACGCCTGCAGAGAAATAATCGATCATCTGAAGAAGACTACTCCTATCTGGAAGCAGGAATTTTTCGAAGACAGCTCGAGATGGGTCGAGGGGAAATGAGACAATGGTAAAAATGGTCGACATAAGCGACAAAGAGGATGTCAATCGAACGGCGGTCGCAGAGGGCAAGATCAAGCTCAAAGATAGAAGCCTCAAGGCAATAAAGGAGGGCAAGGTGAAGAAAGGGGACGTCATTTCCGCCTCACAGTTGGCCGGCATACAGGCGGCGAAAGATACGAGCAGGCTTCTTCCATTCTGCCACCAGATTCCACTCACATCTGTCGATGTCAGAATCAAAGCCGTGAGCGGCGCGATATCCGTAAGGACCACTGTTACCGCGAATTACAAAACGGGGGTAGAGATGGAGGCGCTGGCAGGAACGGCTGCGGCATTGCTAAACATCTGGGACATGGTCAAGTACCTGGAGAAGGACAAAGACGGACAATACCCCGTTGCAGAGATTTCGGGGATCAAGGTTCTTCGGAAGACAAAGGAGGAACACTGATGGGTGCAGATGAGCACAGGAAGACCGCCTTAAAGAGGGTCGTCTGTGCGGTGATAACCGTCAGCGATACCCGGACTGAGCAGGACGATGCCTCCGGAAAGGAGATCATGAAAATACTTGAAAAGCACGGCCATTCGACTAAGCTATACGATATTGTAAAAGATGACATAGCGAAGATTAAGGAAGTGATGCGCCAGTGCATCGAAGATGATGATGTTCAGGCTATAATTTTCAATGGCGGTACGGGCGTGACTCGCCGCGACAACACAATCGAAGCTCTGAGAGAATTCGCAGAAAAGGAGCTTTCCGGATTCGGGGAGCTGTTCAGGATGCTCAGCTATCAGGAGATAGGCGCAGCGGCGATGCTCTCGAGGGCATTTTCCTTTGTCACAGAAAAGAAGGCTGTATTCGCATTGCCAGGATCCACCGCCGCAGTCAGGCTTGCGATGGATAAATTAATCGCCCCTGAGCTCGGACATGTCCTCTCGGAGGCAAACAGATGAGTTATCCTGAGTCCTTCAAAAAACCGATATCGCTGGACGAAGCTCTGAAAATATCTGTCGCGGCATCGAAGCCCACGAATAAAACCGAGATGGTATCAACTCATCTGTCGAACAATCGCATTCTCGCTGAGGACATTAAGGCGACCCTTTCCGTTCCTCCGTTTGCGAGATCGGCGATGGACGGCTTCGCAGTAAGGGCGTCTGATGTGCAAAACGCGAGTCAAACAGAACCGGTTACTTTGAGGGTCGTTCAAGAAATATTCGCAGGGACTGCTGCGGGAGCGTCTATTCGAAAGGGCGAATGCGCGGCGATTGCGACCGGCGGCATGCTTCCAAAAGGCGTGGATTCGATCGTCATGATTGAAAACACTAGCCAATGTGATTCAGAGGGTTATGTGAATATCAATTTTCCAGCTAAGAAGGGACAGCATGTAATCTCAGTTGGATCTGATATCAAGAAAGGTCGTATTGTTGCGAAAAAATCCGAGCAGTTGACCCCTTCTAAAATCGGAGCAATATCCGCGATAGGGAAAAGATCAATCAAAGTATATCGGAAGCCAAGAATCGTTATTATGCCGACTGGTGATGAGATCATTAGACCAGGCAGAAAGCTGAGATCCGGTCAAATATACGATGTGAACACTTTCACGCTGCATTCGATAATATCCTCTTTTGGGGGCGATGCCTGCATAGAACCGATCATTGAGGACAATAGGCGTAGCATCATCAGAGCGCTTAGATCGCATTCAAATCATGAACTGATAATCCTTTCGGGCGGAAGCTCCGTCGGCGAAAAGGATCTTATCGTCAATGTTCTCAGGGATATCGGAGAGGTCCTATTTCACGGGGTCGCCATTAAACCGGGGAAGCCCACCTTGCTTGGTAGGATCAGACAAACACTCGTGATGGGAATGCCCGGCCATCCGACATCCTGTCTGTCAAACGCATATCTTTTTCTTGGCCCCATGATAAGAAAAATCGGTCGAATGTCAGAGGAACGTGGAAATGAAGTCCTACTAAGGCTTGCAGAGGATGTGCATCTTCCTAAAGATAGAGCATTGATTCTTCCAATTCGAATCCAGGGGGATCTCGCAGTTCCAACATTCAAAGAATCAAGCGCAATAACGAGCATGGTAAACGCGGATGGATACGCGATACTTCAGCCTAAGGGGAATATCGCAGGGAAAGGCTCACAGATTTTGGTTCATCTGTATTGATTGAAATTTCCGCATCCTCTCCAAAGAAAATCCTTTATACTCCATCGATATGTCTTGGTAAGCATATCGAAGAGATACAATGCAACGAAGTGTAAAAATTATCGTTCTGGTAATCGTAGCAGTATTGCTTGTCGCCACGGTGTCAGCGGTGCTAATATTGCAGATGCCTCAGGGAACAACTGTTCTCAAAGTATTCACTGCCGGCAGCCTTTCAGAGCCTTTCGACAACATGGAGAACAATGAGGACCTTGAGACCATATTTGAGACCGAACATCCAAATGTTGATGTCCAGATTTCATCAGGCGGCAGCGCGACAATGATCAGAAGAATTACCGATCTCAATCAAACTTGTGATGTTCTGGCCGTTGCGGATTATTCTCTGATACCGTTGATGATGATCAACTCAACCCACAAGACGGCAGATTTCGCCCTGCAGTTCGCAAAGAACAGCATAATTCTCGCCTATACAGACATGAGCCGTTATGCCGACGAGATAAATTCGAGCAACTGGATGGATATTCTCAGGAAACCGGATGTAAAATTCGGCTTTTCAAGCCCGAACGATGATCCCTGCGGCTATAGGAGCCAGATGGTGATGATTCTCGCCGAGCAGTACTATGGAGACCCGACTATTTATGAAGATCTCGTGATGAATAACACCAACATTGACAATGTTACAGTGGAAAACGGAATTACAGCAATTAGCATTCCATCGAGTCTCACCGTCATCAACAGCGATAAAGTGATGATCAGGAGCGCAGAGGTGGATCTAACCAACGCCTTGGAGACCGGATCCATCGATTACCTCTTCATTTATAAAAGCGTCGCATATCGTCACGCCGATTCGGGGGAGAAATATATCGAATTGCCAAGCCAGATAAATCTGAATGATACCGCTCATACATCTCTCTACGAGAAAGTGAAGGTCATACAGTTCGCCGATAATTCCAATGCGAGCAAGATCAAGACCGTTGTCGGAAGCCCTATTGTTTACGGTCTAACAATTCCGAAAAACTCCGAGAATCCGACTCTTGCAATGGAATTTATCAAACTTGTAATTGGAGAGGAAGGACAGCAGGTAATGCAGAACGCCGGTCAAGAGCCGATAGATCCAGCGATCGCCGGCTATTGGAATGAGGAGGTTCCCGAGGGAATCAGGGACATGGTAGTCTGAGTGATGATATTGAGTAAGAAGCACAAATTGCCCGATCCGATAATAATTCTCTTCTCGATAGCTGCGGCTCTGCTGATCACGTTCATCTCGCTTCCAATAATTGCAACAGTTGTAACGGAACAAGCGGGTGACATCGCCTTCGCAATGGGAGACCCAGAAGTGCAGTCCGCGATTGCCGTGAGCTTCGGAGGCGCGCTTTTAGCGACCGCCCTCTCCTGCTTTTTCGGAATACCATTGGCCTACATTATGGCGAGAATAAAATTTCCCGGAAAAGGGGTCGTGCAGGGCATAATCGATGTCCCGATCGTCATACCCCATACAATTGCAGGCATCGCGCTTCTCGTCGTTTTCGGTAGAATGGGTGTCTTTTCGGACCAGATGGATGCATTGAATCTGCGGTTCGAGGATAATATGCTGGGGATAGTCATCGCAATGATGTTTGTCAGCGTATCCTTTGTTGTCAACTCTAGCAGGGATGGATTTGAAGCCGTCGATGAGCGGCTTGAAAATGTGGCGAGATCTCTCGGTGCTTCACGCATCGAATCAATCATGACTGTCACCTTTCCGCTATCACTACCATCAATGGTCACAGGCGCAGTCATGGCCTGGGCAAGGGCTGTGAGCGAGTTCGGAGCCGTTGTGATAATCGCGTTCTTCCCGAAGATAATCCCCACCCTCATTTATGAGAAGAATCTCCACACAGGGCTGGTTGAGTCCATGCCGATTGCAGCCCTATTGATCATCATCTGTGTCGGTATTTTCATCGCGCTCAGGACCTTGACGACCGTTTGGAAGCGCAGGATGGAGGAGAAGGAATGATTGAGATATCCGGTCTTTCATACTCCGCAGGAGAATTCAATCTTCGGGACATCTCCTTCAATGTCAGGAAAGGAGAGACGCTCGTCATTCTTGGTCCGACAGGCGCCGGAAAGACCGTGCTTCTCGAGATCATTGCCGGCTTCAGATATCCTGCATCGGGCTCCATCAAGATCGACGGCAGAGAGATAAACTATCTTCCGCCTGAGAAACGAAAGGTCGGAATGGTCTATCAGGACTATCTTCTCTTCCCGCATCTGAATGTCTTTGACAATATCGCCTATGGTTTGAAGTCTAAAGGCATGAAGGCGGATAAAACAAATAGCGCGGTCGATGAGATTGCGAAAAAACTCGGCATTGATCATCTTCTCGACAGAAAGGTGAAGAAGCTTAGTGGGGGAGAGCAACAGAGGGTCGCATTGGCAAGAGCATTGATAATCGAGCCGGATCTGCTGTTGTTGGATGAGCCGTTCAGCGCCGTCGACCCGAATACGAAGGAGAAGTTGATGCGTGAGCTGTCGGCGACCTTGAACGGCTGGAATATCCCCGTCCTATATGTCACGCACGACCAAGTCGAGGCTGCCGATATGGCCGATAACATCGCGGTGATGAACGAGGGGAGGATGGTCCAAATCGATGAGCCGAAGAATGTCTTCTCCATGCCAAAATCCGAATTTGTGGCCGGATTCATCGGGACGCGCAACATCTTCAAGGGAACGGCAAAGAGAGTCGACGGTGTGACAGAGGTCGAAATCGCCGGCGTCACCATCTTTTCATCCATAGATATGGAAGGGGATGTTCATGTCACGATAAGGCCGGAAGATATCATCGTGTCAAAACAGCCACTGCAATCGAGTGCCCGAAATTCATTGAGAGGAAAGGTCGTGGCCATATCGGAAAAGGGACCGGTGATTAATGTTACGGCCGATTTCGGCATCGATATCATCGCATCGATAACGAAGGAATCGTTCAGGGAGATGCAAATAACGCTGGAGGACGAGATCGTCTACACATTCAAAGCGCCGAGCGTGAACCTATTTTGAATCTATAAATAATCAAATCAGTCAAAATAAATATTGGAGCAGTAGTCTGTCCCATTTGATAAAGATGAAGAGCGCGGCGATACTGTGCGAAGGACTCTTCGGAAAACCTCCTGGGAAGACCGCCGCAGGGCTGGTCAGGAAATCCCGCAAGTATCAGATTGTCGGAGTCATCGATAGTGCCTCTGCCGGGAAAGATGCTGGTGCAGTCCTCGACGGCGTGAGCAGGAACATCCCGATATTCTCCTCAATGAAAGAGATTATAGAAAAGGTCGGAAAGAAACCGGATTATCTGATTATCGGAATCGCGCCAGTCGGGGGAAAGCTTCCGGCTTCATTCAGAAAGCATCTGAGAGACGCGCTCGGCGCCGGAATCAATGTCATTTCCGGTCTTCACGAGTTCCTTTCTCAAGATGCTGAGCTGAGCAAGATTGCTGAGGACAACGGCTCCGAGATAATCGACATAAGGAAAGAGCCTCCGCTGGAAAAGCTGAGGCATTTCAGAAACCTGTCTAAGGATCTTCCGTGTGTTAAGATTCCCGTTCTTGGAACCGATGCGGCGATAGGAAAGAGGACGACCGCATGGGCGGTGACCGATTCTCTGAACGAAATGGGAGTCAAGGCTACCTTTGTCGCGACGGGACAGACAGGTTTGCTCCAGGGAGCGGATTTTGGGATTCCTCTCGATGCGATCAAGGGCGATTTCGTCGTAGGGGAGCTCGAGGGGGAGATAGTGCGCGCGTACGAGACAGATAAACCGAAGGTCATAATCATCGAGGGACAGGGGTCGCTAAGCCATCCCGCATATGTCACAGGTTCAAGGGCCATCGCTACTGCATCATCTCCGAACGGCGTTATACTCCAGCATGCCCCGATGAGAAAATTCAGGACCTTTCATGAGAACGAATTACACCTTTCTATGCCGACTATTGAACAGGAAATCGAGATGATCGGACATTATGCGGGATGCCCCGTGATCGCCATTACTATCAATCATTCTGAGATGAATAAGGATCAGGTTTCAAGTACGATTGTCGACTATGAGAAGAGATTTGGGGTGCCGTGCACTGATGTTCTATGGTTCGGCGCCGAAAAGTTGGCAAAAACAATCATTAATAGATTTCTTGAGTGATTTACTGTAGAATAGGTGAAGAAGAGCAATATTTTCAAAAACCGTTAGAAATCCTTATGTCCCCTCAAAGCGTAATAAATAGCGCCTGATGTACTCTGAGAAATAATCGCCTCTGGAGGGAATAATCTTGAGAGTATCGGAAGAATGGAACGAAAAAGTGTCTCATCCTCTGCTCGATAGGACATCCTCTGGCAAATCTTATGATTCGGAGAAAAAGAGAATATTGTCTATGATGATATTCTTGATCCTGATTCTGTCATTGTTATCTGCCCAGCTCGCTTTCCTTATCTCAATCAATGAGCTGCAAGATGATCGCACATCCATCCTTGCTGACGGTATCGGACGCGAAGTGACGTGGACAATCAGTAATATGTTCGAGATGTATTATCCGGATTGGGACTGGAATAGATCGGGTGGGATCACTTTTGAGGAGCTGAACAGGCATCAATCGGTCGACGGAACGCCGGGCTGGTATTATCTGAGAGATCCTGATTATGGAGAAAAAATTCTAAGAAACACTTACCCGCACATCTTCTACTATGACCCTTATTCGTCGCAGACCTCGCCCGATGTCAGTGTCGGATATCATATTTGGGCACCTTATAGGATGAACATAATGGCACGAAATATATCAGATTGCCATACAAGCACCGGTGATTCAACAACTAACAATGTCTTTTTCTCACCAGATCTTGACGGAAACGCCGGCAGGCCGAACACAGGCTGGATCAACTTGTCCTACTACGGTACTTATATGACCACCAATTCTATGAATGCAGCCTATGACCTTGGCAATACCATGACTCACTATGCTAGATGGTTGTTCGGATGTGCCCAAAGGGAGGTACCCAGAGGCAGCACAAACGATGACGGATACTGGTTCGAGCTCATGGGCAAGATACAGTTCTCAAAGGGAGCCGCGATGGGCTTCCTCGGATGGGATGGCACTGGAGATGTCACAACCTGGTTCACTGCCAACAACATCGATCTTGAGTATGCATGGTTCGACCAGTGGATGCTTGAAGGATCGGGCGGAGGAGCCTATGATATCTATACAGCCTACGACTACCCGGAGGACCTAAGAGTGCTGCACCTCTTGCTAGACCCGCAGAACAGCACGGCCGATTCACTAGTCATTCGAATGTACAGCGTGTCGTGGGGAATGGACGCCCAGATAGTGAGATACCTCGAGGCGGCCAACCTTACAGCGAAAGGCTTCCAGAACTGGATGGAGGACATG
>JAOUEZ010000148.1 GCA_029858465.1 Thermoplasmata archaeon
AGCTCGTCGGCCCAAGGGCGGCTAAGAGCTTGATCGACTTTTCCAAAGAGGAGGGGCAACTAAAGGTGTCAGGAGCGTTCACGAAGATCGATGTGTCAAAGGGTTCGGCTTCGTCGATTCATCTCTTTGTGAACCGTCGACCGATATCGAATTCGATGCTCCTATCAGCGATAGCGGACGGATATGGAACGAGATTGATGAGGGGGCGGTATCCGATCGGATATCTGATGCTCGACATCCCTCCGAATGAGATTGACATCAACGTCCACCCTACAAAGAGGGAGATAAAGTTCTCTAACCCTGAGATGGTGCGGAAATCAGTATTGCAGGCAATCGAGGAAGCTTTCAGCGGGTTGGATTCAACCCCTCAACTCGGAGATATCATGGATTATGTCAGAATCGGGAAAGCGACTGAGAAGTTGGAGCAAGGGATTCCAAGACATGACTTTCAAGCAAGGATAGAGACAGTGGATGCCGTGTCCGAGTCGGCTCCTCCTTTGACGCCGCTCTTCCAATTGTTCGATACCTACATCGTCGCCAGGGGATTGGTGGATGATTCAATCGTCGTCATAGATCAGCATGCTGCGGCGGAACGAATAACCTATGAAAGAATCCTCGAATCGCTCGGCCAGGGCGACAGGCGATTTCAGCAGTTGATTTCGCCCTCAATTCTCGAGCTCACCGCCTCCGAAAAAGTCGCCCTTGAGGAGAACAAGGAGCATCTCAGGAACATCGGATTCGAAATCGAGGAATTCGGAGGAGGTTCGTATCGTCTTACTAGCGTACCGATTGTATTGGGCGTCGAGCAGGGCGAGGCGTCATTGAAAGCCGTGCTCGATGACGTCTCGAAGGCTGGCAGAAGGCGGCCTTTGGGTGAAGAACTCATCTGGAAGGTCGCATGCCATGGCTCTATCAGGGCGGGCGAAGATCTGTCGAGGCAGCAGATGCTCGCTCTGATTGTCGACCTGTTCAAGACGAAGAACCCTTACAACTGCGAGCATGGGCGACCCACAATGATCTCTCTAGGGATAAGTGATCTCGAGAGGCTTTTTAAAAGACAGATATGACGTCTACCCAGGACGAACATCGAAAGTAATAATTATCAATAAATTCGTGATGAATATGGCACATCTCGGTGTTTCGTGGGGAAAAATCATGGAAAATTCGATTCGTCGAAGTTGCAGTTGCAACGTCTGATTAGTTGAAATACCCAGAATAAAGGATTTCTATCAAGTAGATTGCGCACGATACACTTAAGTCATGAATATCTTATGGCGCGAGATGACCAATCATCGGTCGGTGATTGAATGAGCGTCACTATGTTCATCAAGGAATTGGAATCGGACAAGGCACTGTGCAGGGATAAAAAGAATACAAATGCGCAGGCCAATCTGAAGGACATCAGCAAGTTCTCGAAATACTGCGAGAGGAATTATTATATCGATTTAGCAAAAGCCGAGGCCAAACTCGGCAAGGAGAAGCTCACCGAGATAAAAAGAAGGAATAAAGTCAGAGGGACCGGTGAGATAAAAGCCGAGAAGATCAAGGATTCGAAAGACCTCGAGGCACTCAAGCCTTTCATGCGAGAGGAGATCACAACCTGGGTAAACCTCATCCAGCAGCCAAAAAATGTGCAGGACGAGATCATGGCGAGCGGTCTCGTCTCGGACATCATGAACGGATGGGACGTGCTTTCGTTCGAGGAGATGGGAGCAATTTGCGGAAAATGCGTCCTCTCCTGGGACAAGGGAAGAGGCTGCGTCGCCACTCTGATGCCTTCTGATAATCCGATGCCTGAGATTGCAAGAAAGAACGGGCTGAATTTCATCGCGAACATACCAAAATATGCCGAAGAGAAGACCGTCTTTGATGGCGCAAAAGCGAAGGACATACTGAGTGAGATCGAGAAGCTCAGGCCCGCGGTCGAGAAGGAGGGCAGAGGGATGGCTCACCGGCTCTCTGGGGTCATCGAAAGACTCGAATCGATGTCAAAAGCTTGCGCCGAGAACAATGTGAAGTTCTACTTCTCTTCATAGACGCCTAAAGACCTCGAATAGCCATCTTGCGCCGTTCGAGGCATTAAAACTCTTTATCTCTTGCACATATCGAAGAAATAGCCGGTGAGGAAGGTTGCGCGAGAACGAGATCCCGATTTTGATATTATCTGATTCAAGAGGCACGTCGCATATCTCCATCGAGCCATCTGTGCAGAAAGATGGGTCCATCCGGCTCTTCAGGGAGTTTTCCGGCTCACGATATTCCTTCAAGAATGACGAGCTCGACAGCCTTAGATTGTTTCTCGACTCTCAAGATGCCAGTGATGTCCGGTTCGAAGACACACGTACCCGGATAATGCGGAAGATGCTCAGGCGAATCGGGTACAAAAAGGCGAGCGAGTACAAGGCCTTGCACAACCTGGAGATCAAATTGTCCGAGATCGACCCAGGAATCAGTCGAGGAATGCAGCTGTTCGGTACATCGCCGGATTCCGGATCCTCCAACTTCGAGAAAATGAGGCATATCTCTATGTTTCGCAACGGAGCCGCAATCGGCGAAGTTGCGTTGACAGACTTCGGATTGTTTGTTAGGGCAAAGGCGAACAGATTCGGCTCCGAAGGCTACGCGGTTGCTGCCAGCCGAGAAGAAATGCCCGAGATGCTTCTTTCGGTAGTCCTCCAGCTCAGAAAAGAGGGAAAGAGATATCTGATACTCGGGGAAGAATATTCCGAGTATACGGAGCTTATTCACCCATATCCCCTATGGAGGATGTCCCTGTCTCGTCAGAAAAAGTACGACCATGAATGCAGAGTCGCAAAGATTTCCGATTGGAATGTTCTTGCGAAACTCATATCAGAATACGAAGATGCGGAAATATCATCTGTTTACGAGAGACTGACTAAAAGGCTTGCAAGCAATGAATACCGGTATCTTCTGACCCCGGGCAACGAGGGCTTCGCGCTGATAAAGTTCATGGAGGGGGCCAAGGGGATGATCAATGATCTCTATGTCTCTCCTCAGCATCAGGCGAAAGGCCTCGGGGACGAGCTGACCAGGGGCTGCATCAGTCATCTGTCTGAGAGCTGCATCGGCATGCATCTCAACACGATCTATCCAAGGGCGAGGCGGCTCTATGAGAAGTACGGGTTCAAGGTGGATTATACCGACCTCAGCATCGCCCTTAACCAGAAGAGGATGACCAAACCGAATGCATGACGACCGAATTGCTTATACAGTCGCTAATGTTGTTACCCTCAACGGCCCGGCATGTCGACAGCGCTGCCGGGCGAACGGATGTGGCTCCGCATGATGGACCATCAGAAGTTGAAGAAGATTGTCGAGAGCTATGACCGGACAAAGATCGTCGTCGGCGTGATCGCCTCGCATTCTGCATTGGATGTATGCGACGGCGCGGTCGAGGAAGGCTTCAGGACATTGGCCATTTGTCAGAAAGGCCGCGAGAAGACCTACACCGACTACTTCCGCGCCAAAAGGGATTCTTCAGGAAAGCCAGAAAGGGGAATGATAGACGAGTTCGTCCTCATGGACAAGTTCAAAGGAGTGATGGAGCCGAACTTCCAGCAGAAGCTAAGGGACAAGAACGTGCTTCTGGTGCCCAATAGGGCCTTCAGTTCGTATGTGTCCATTGAGGACATCGAGGAGAGGTTCGAAGTTCCGCTCGTCGG
>JAOUEZ010000149.1 GCA_029858465.1 Thermoplasmata archaeon
TCTCGGGCCCGAAATCTCGCCAGAGAAAAGCCTCGGTTCTCAATGGGCTCATGATGAACGCCTCGAAAGTAGAGAGGGATTTTCTGATTGACTGCGTGACGGGAGATATTCGGTCAGGTTTCTCGGAGGGTTTGATGATCGAGACGATTGCAAAGATATCTCAAAAAGAGCCGAAAGAAGTCATCGCGAGCTTGGGAGTGATCGGAGACATAGGCAGGGTCGCAGAGGCCTTTATTGTCAGAAATGAGGAGGCCGAATCTGCAAAGGTTAGGCCGATGCACCCGTTGAGACTCATGTTGGCAGAGAGTGCAGATAGCATCGAAGAATCCTTCGAATTGATCCAATCTCCGATTAATTTCGAGTACAAGCTAGATGGGATAAGGGTTCAGATACATGGCGATGGGAAGAAAATCAGGATATTTTCAAGGCGGCAGATCGAAATAACCGGTGCGTTTCCTGAGATAATAAACGATGTTAGACGGATAAAGGCCAATTCGTACATTCTTGATGGAGAAGTTGTGGCTTTTGGAAAGAAACCTCTTCCCTTCCAGGAAGTAATGAGGCGAGTCACGCGAGAAAAGAAGGTGGCAATCGAGGCCAAACAGACTCCGGTGAGGCTGTTCCTGTTCGATGTGCTGCATCTCGATGGAAGGTCCTTGATAGACTCCGATTATGAACTTCGGACAAAGATTCTGGAGGACATTGTTCCAGCCAATCTACTTGTCAGTAAGATCACGACTACGTCGAAAGTTGAAGCAGAAAAATTCTTTGCAAAATCATTGTCCGAAGGACACGAGGGCCTGGTCGCTAAGAATCTCCATGGAAAATATCATCTTGGTCGGCGAAGCCGGGATTGGATCAAAATCAAGGAGCATATCACCATTGATGCGGTGATCATCGCGGCAGAATGGGGGCATGGAAGGCGTTCGAATTGGCTTTCTAATTATCATCTCGGCGTTCGCAAAGCCGATGGCTTCGCAATGGTTGGCAAGACTTTCAAAGGGGTCAGCGATGACGAGCTGAAGCTTATTACCGATCGACTCTTAATGTCAGTCATCGAAGACCATGGCTCATGGGTGAAAGTAGAACCGAGCATAGTCGTCGAAATCGCATTCAACGAAATACAGAGAAGCCCCAAGTACGAATCTGGCATGGCCCTGAGGTTCGCAAGGGTTCAGAGAATACGCGACGATAAAGGTCCTGAAGAGGCTATAACGGAAGAACAGTTGAGGTTATTAATGGAAAGACAGTTCGTATCCAAGGAGAAACGGCCGAGGTAAATCGAAATTTCTGGATGAACGAGAGATTGACCATGACGAAAGACGTCGTAATAATCGGCGCAGGATCCGCGGGCAGCAGATTGGCTTCACTGCTTGGAAAAAATTTCGAAATAACCCTCATCGAAGAACATGATTTGGTGGGAGAGCCAGTGCAGTGCGCGGGACTCGTCTCTCCTCGTTGCATCGACGATATCACCCATAAATCGAAAATATGCGAGATCAATGATTTCGTTCTTCATTCTCCTTCCGGGATTAAATTGGAGCTTCATTCTAAAGAACCAAAAGGGGTCGTAATCGATAGAGCTAAACATGATTCACTTCTTGCCGAGTCCGCAGAAAAAAGCGGTGCCGAAATAATTCGCAAAGCTCGCGCCGATAAGATCGATGTCTCTGGCGGATCAGTCAAAGTGACCTATAGACGAGATTCCTCCACTAAAGAGCTTTCCTCCGAACTCGCCGTGGGAGCAGAAGGACCAAGATCGTTGGTCAGGAAATATGTGACAGAAGAAAAACCCCCTCTGGTCTATCATGGGGCACAGGTCACAGGTCATCTTAAGAAAGATGATCTCAGAGATGCAGTTGAGATGTTTCTCGGCAATAGAATTGCGCCCGGATTCTTCGCATGGAAGATTCCTGCTGATGATTGCACAAGAATCGGTCTCTGCTCCCTTCCCGGTAAAACGCCAAATCAATTGCTATCATCTTTTATTAGATCTAAATTCCCAAGTTTCAAGGAAGACAGTCGTCAAGCAGGGATTATTCCGATAGGTCCGTTGAGCTCCATCGCAAACAAGAGAGCTATTTTGATCGGAGATGCTGCTTGCCAGACCAAACCTCTCACTGGTGGCGGAATCTATTTAGGCAAATGCGCGGCCGAAATGCTCGCGGGATCAATCAGTTCCGAAGGTGCTGTTATTGCGGCTGGTGAGCTCTATGAGAAGAGATTCATGACGGAATTCGGACGTGAGCTGTCCAAAGCTTGGCGCCTGAGAAAAATCATCAACGAAATGTCCGATAGAAAACTCGAGAAGGCAATCGAAGTAATATCCGATAAAAAAATCATTTCTATTCTGGAGGAATCCGGAGACATCGATTACCCCGCCAATCTTACTGGAGCAATCATTCGGAAGATGCCTCAATTGATGAAGTTTCTTCCTGAGCTTGTCAGGAGCGGCTTCTGACGGATTTCATTTCAAAATCAGTTCGAAATATCTTGCTCCCTCGATCGGATTTTCCCTATACGCATTAATCTCCTTGAATCCCATTGAGCGATACAGCGTCATTGCTTGTGTCATATTGTCTATTGTATCGAGCCTCATTCTCGAATATCCGATCGATATCGCCTCATCAATGACTTTTTCCGTTAGCAGTTTGCCGATGCCCTTTCCTCTGCTTTCTTTTTTCACATACAATCTCTTCAGCTCGCAGATATCTTTGTCGAATTCTCTGAGGGCTACGCAGCCCACAATCTCCTCATCATCCAGCGCGAGGATCAATCTTCCTTTCGGTCTGCCATACTTGCCCGGCAGATTCATTATGTCATCGTCGAAATTTTGAAAACCCAGACTGAAACCCAAGGACGAAGCGTATTCAAGGAACAGCTCCCTGATTCTGAGCATATCCTCTTCGGACTCTGCGAACCTTAGGGCAATCATTTGCTTCAAAACGTGAACTAGTTGGTATAGGAGAAATAGATTTTCAAAAAATGAAATAGTCTGAAGGGGTTTCGGGCGCCATCATGCTTTGGCGGCTTCTTTAACAATCTTGTCCAATCTGCTTGAGATATCCTTGTCGAGCATTGTCGGCTTGTGGTTGCTAAGGATCCAGTCGGCCTTTTCCTTTGCAATTTTCATGTCGTCTTTCTTGCCCTTCGCCTCCCATTGCTCAAATGGCTCGGCACTGATCAGAAGTGACTGGTAGAATTGTCGAGCCTCCAGCATTGTAGCCTTCTGGCCAAGGAAGCTACCCTTCTTTTGGCCTATGCCGAGTATGCCCACCTCTCTTATCATGTCAAGGTGCAAGGTGTCCTTGTTGACTTGGATATCTTTGCAGGTTTTGACAGCCCTGCCAGCGATCTCGTTGTCGATGATCAGCTGTTCATAGGACAACATCATAGAACCGTCGACCATTCCAAGCCCGTTATTGATTTCGGCCGCGACGGTCGCACTAAAGAGGCCGAGCATCGAATTTTCTAGAGTCGCGAATAAGCCGGGCACTCTGGCGCTGGAACCGATGCCACCGCATGCCGATGGCATCTTGACAAATTTTGCCATCTCGTGCGATGTTGCTCCGAGAACCACCGCCTCAGGGGAACCTCCGAGATATGCACCTGTCCTCGGATCCATGTTCGACAGCACTGAGCCGTAGATTACGGGAGATCCCGGAGAATGCGCC
>JAOUEZ010000015.1 GCA_029858465.1 Thermoplasmata archaeon
GAATAGGTGCATTAGGCCGCTGGTAGATAAACTGCACAATTGGTGTTTAAACGATGATAATTATAGAGGAGGGATATATAATAAGCATATCAATCCCTTGCCTCTATTGTCCAGTTTTATGGCGCAGATGAACTCCTCTACGCGAGAAGCTCCAATATCCCAAGGATCAGCGCGATGATGCCGATCGGGACCATGAGACCTGCCAAAATCTTCGCCACTTTGACAAGCTTATCGCCAATTGCGGGAATCATCGGCAATATTCCCGCTGCGAGCACGAGGCCCGATATCAACAGGAATACGTTTTCCAGCCTTATCGCCGACAGCATGTCCCAAATTGCCAATATTATGGCAATGATTCCGATAATTGTCTGGAAGCCACCCAATATCTTTGCCAGCTTCGCTAGGTATTTTCCTACGCCTGGAATGAGATAGAGGACTCCGGACAATAGCACTAGTCCTGCTATTACCAACATCAATCCATTTACGAACATATTTTCACCTGAAGGATCCCCCCTCCATCGTATTATTAATTTGAAGCTTTATATTATTTCTGGTAGATTCTCTGGCCATAAAATGTTCTGAGAGCGTTTCTCCGCTCAAATACAACGCGTCCGATAATCGCGGCGAAGAGATCTAGCCAAATCAGAGTATTCCTGTTCGGCATCTTATTATCCCGCGGTCTGGCCAACTCGAACCATCCGATAATTTGGTTCTGAGGGCCGTGCATGTAGAGACAGAAGTAATCACCCTCGATCATCTCCTCGCTCCCGGAACGCTGTTGTGCAATTTGACTTGGACGATTGAATGTATCAACCTCGCCATCCGTGAAGGGCTTGACCTCTCCAGGGTAGAACTCAAGGTATTCGCTCAGCTTGATCCGAGGATATTTTGTCTGAGAAATCACATCATCCATAGTGTATTCAATCCTTCTGTAAGCAGTTTCCGATTCCTTTCTCATGCCGAAGAAAAGAATGTATCTGTATAGTCCGTCCCTGTCATCCTTGAGGCTGATTGCGACTTCCGTCATTCCAAATAGACGATAGATCAGATTGCCCGCCTGAGAAAGAAAATTCTCAATCGGTTCTCCGGGGTCCATGCCTTTTGAAAGGAGCTTCTGAATTTGCTCCATGATTCTTTCATTCTGATCGGCGGCCATCGGAGAGCATCTCTGTTGCAGTTCCTTTGTGAATTTGATATAGCTTTCGGATTTCTGAAGCTCCTGATATACTGATGATATCAAATCCTGGCGGGTTCTATCTAATTGAGCTGGAGAAGAATACTTGTCAGGGAGATCGAGGGGTTGATAGCATGAGCTGCATCTGTCCGCGTCGTCGGGATTTGCTGCTCCGCACTTCAGGCACCTCAAATCACCAATCCTCCTTGCATTAAATCATGAATTAATTAGCTCCTCTTATACTATAGTATCACTATAGTATCTTTCATCAAATTACCTGTAATAATAGTCTGATTAAGATAGTGTCATTAGATTTCTCTAATTCTTCATTGCCTGTCCGAACTCCTCCATGCTGACAATTTCACTTAGATCTTTTCTCGATGTACTCCGCTTGAGCTTGCCTAAAATGCTCGATTTCTCCTTCGGATAGCCGACAGCAAGCAGTGCGACGACTCTATACCTATCAGGTATTTTCAATAAATTTCGCACCTTGTCTTCATAGAAGCTTCCAATCCAACAGGTTCCGAGCCCTTCCGACGTCGCTGCTATGACTATTTGTTGCATAGCTATTGCGACATCCACAACATGCCATTTGGGGGATTTCCTGCTGTCGCCGCAGCCGACAATTACCACTGGAGATTCTTTTAGGAATCTTGCAAACGGAGCTTTAGAAAGGATGTCTCTCCTCTCCTGTTCCTTGACTACAATGAAATGCCAAGGCTGATAATTGACCGCGGAAGGCGCAATGCGACCAGCCTCCAACACTCTCCCCAGGACATCATCCGGAATCGATCTTGCATCGTAGGACCTTGTCGATTTCCTTTTCTGAAGCGTCTCATATACTTCCATATTATCACTCCCGAATTGAATTTAGGATAATATCCCGAATAGCAGGCACTAGCAAATATTAATTTCTGAGTCCATCAATCGCAATCCGGATGGATATATCATTGCCTTTTTCTGCCAACTAGCAAAAAAAGATCATTCATGATTATTTTTGAGACTTCTTAGCGAGCAATTTTTCGCAATATACTCTGCTCGTAATTGCCGCGAAAAGCTCGAGCCATTTGAATGTCTCACGTGATGGTATCTTTCCATCCCTTGTTCTGGCCAGTTCAAACCAGCCCGCGATTTCCTTGTGCGGACCGTAAAAATAGAGGCATAAATAATCTCCTTCAAGCATGTCCTCTACCGATTCACGTTCGAATTTCATCTGGCTTGGCCTATTGTAAGTCTCAAGCTCTCCTTCTGCATAAGGGCGGAATTCCGTAGGGTAGAACTCAAGATAATCGTTCATTTTTATCCTTGGGTATTTCTGGGTGGACAGGACATCTTCTTTTGTATAGGTCAGCTTCTTATACGCCAGTTCAGCCTCTTTTCTCATACCAAAACATTGCTTGAATTTGTATAATCCGTCATCCTGATCCTTCGAAGCTATTGTGATTTCTGAAAACCCGCAAAGTCGTGATATCAAATCTCCCATATGAGAAAGAAATAAATCGAAATTCTCGTGTTGATCAGCGCATCTTATCAGCAATTTGTCGAGATTTTCCATTATTCTTTCCGTATGATCGCGCGAAAGGGGTGCGGATCTATCATGAATGAGTCTTGTCAATCCTGGGTCGAGAGATGCCCTCTCTTGCATTATTATTCCAGCTTCCTTAATTCAAATGGAATCGATTGATTACAGTCCATTTTTCCGTCGATTTATGAGGCTTCTGATTGATAAGTTTTTTCCTGTCATATTCGCTGGGAATTTTTCATTGCTGGCTAATTAGAAAATCAGATATGTCCTCTGAGATATGTCAATCAGGTACGATGGGCAGCACTAAGGTACCTCAATTGATAGTAACGATTATTGCAATTTAGAAAAGATAAATGAATTGACAATATCTATCTCCTTTTCCCTTACTATTGGAGAAGACTTTATCGAATGGAATCGATAGCATTCCCTTGCATGCATGATACCATAGGAAATGAACGAGTCCTAAGGAAGCTCATACTACAGATGAACTCCTCTGCACCATCTCGCAGGATCAGACTCGACACTCTTCTTTTGATGGAAAAGCCAGAATATGATGCGCGTGACGGACGGAAATACTCGATATCAAGGACCGAACTACTGCAGATTAAGGAGATTGCTGACAGGAAAAAGATTCTTGATATGAAGTTACCAATTGTCCTATTCGCAGATGCGAGTTTCGAGCAGTCGGTTTGGCGCGTAGATGGGGAGGCTGAATGTAAATTGATTTCCGAAATACTTGGAAAAGAGCAAAATGAGGATAGCATTGGCCGGATGCTATTGTACGCTCCGCATCTCGCGGAGCTCAGGCGGAAGCTCCCCACGGCAACTGTCTGCTTATTCATCATGTAAGTGATGCGAATGACGACTCTCTTAATGATAAGGTTCGACAATCAAGAAGTCATAGATAATCTCAAAGAAGAATTGGAAAGGAGATTCGGACTGTCAATAAAAGATATCAAAAAAGAACTGCCTTTAATGATAAAAAGAGGGTCACAGCATAACGCAGAAGATCTTCTGGCTGAAACCGAAAAATCAAAGAAAATCAACCATTCGGATATCGCTCTAGGTATCACAGAGGAAGACCTCTATGTTCCGGATCTGAACTTCGTTTTCGGCCTCGCATCTCCGGACCTGAAGTGCGCCGTTATCTCGACCAATAGATTGGCTTCGCATGACCGCCTCATTTATCATGATAGGGTTCTGAAAGAAGCTGTGCACGAACTTGGACATGTATTCGGCCTCAGGCATTGCCCTGATAGGAGATGCGTAATGCATTTCTCGAACTCGCTTCTTGATACAGATATCAAGAAGGATGAATTCTGCACGGTCTGCTCAGACCTATTAAGAGACAGCGGATAAGATCATCGCAGTCTCGCACCGCAATTCTTGCAGAATGCTGAATCATCGGGAGTGTATCTTCCGCAGTATTGACATTGCCTGCTTACAACAGCCGCATCTCTCCTCCCACTCTTTACAATCTCCGTAATCAAGTATACCTTGAGGAAGAAGATGATGGCACCGATCGCCAATGCGATCAGGGCTATAACTGCGAACCAGAATAATATTGTCGAGAGAATGTCAATAACGCTCTCTTGAAAGATTATCATCCGATTATCCCGATACTTGATTCCTCGCCCAAGATAAGGATTTTATCCTCCGGAAGTCAAAATCAAAGCTGAATAATAGTGGCCGCGAAGACTTTTTTATCCGAATTAGTCGATTCGAATTCAAGATTGTTGATCGATTTCAATCGCCACTTCATTTCTCCTCATGAACCCTGGAGCGAAAGGGGAGTTGTATCTCATGAGGAAAACATCACCCATAGTCCTTATGCCCGCCTTTTCAATAAGCCCTGACAACTCCTCAATCCTCTTCGAGACGGATTTGTCACCGGTTCTGCCACGGAATTGAAGCACGGCCAATCTTCTCCCCGGTATTTCCTGAGTATTAATCCTGTTGTCGAGAGGCTCAGGAATATCCTTCATTGTAAATTTCGACGGCATGATGAACGAAAAGGAGTTCTTATCGGACAAAACCGGGGCGGTCATCTCAATTTCTACTGGTTCGCCCTCGCTTGATATCACTGGTGTGGTCATGTCTATGTTTTTGCCCGGCTTATTATTGCCAGTTATATATTTAAACAATATCCCAAATGCCTGATCATCAGACAATCCTTGGACAGTCGCCAATATGATTCGCGGGTATTCTCTTATCTCAAGATTCCCGACCTTTTTTATCACTTCGTATCTGACGGATTCGGTCATGAATAAATACAGGTTATACAAAGTTATAAAAAGTAATCGTGCTACTCAAGGAGGTAATCGTTTTATCGCTCAATTGAGCTGTATTGGTAGACGACGATTTTTCAAGATTTCCAATCATGATTGGAAGACTGATAATTTCTTTTCATATGCTTCTATCCAAAGTAATTTAGACATCTTCTTATATCCTGCTTTTTAAACATTGGTTGGTGCTTCAGTCGAATGAGCGAACACTCAAAGATTGTCAAAGACCTTGAGAAGATCCTGAAGAAGAATTACTCGGAATTTTCCCTCACAGAGAATCACAAGATAATTCAAGGGTTAGAGCGGTTTCTGCGAGTCGAGAGACAAAAGTCAAATCTCGCGTTCGTTCTTCATGAAGCCGCGCTGATGATAAACCGCGTCTTCCCCTTCAAGGAGGTCTCGATCGGTATGAGAGGTCCAATTGATGGCTTGTACCGATACATCGAGGTCCTTGGTCTATCACCGACTGCCAAATCAGAACACATGAAGTTGAGGTATACGCAAACGGAAATGTTCGATTTTGAGAAATATCCAGCCTTCAAAATAAGCAGGTTTACCGACTTCAGATATTCTGACGATCAGCCAACCGGATCGCAAATAGAAAGAAAGGCTTTCAGCAGGCCGAGCCTGCTGTCGCTCCAGAGAAATTCGCTGGAAGAGATGCTCGAGGGAGATTACATCGACATTTACATTTTTGACTTGAAAGATCAAATCATAGGCTGGATCGAGGTAGCACAGCCTCGCGATGGCAAGATACCTTCAATGAGCACAATTCGCTGGCTCGAGTTTCTAGCATTGCTCATATCCCCAATTATCGAGAGGCATGTAAATGAGATAAAAACAGCAGAATCTCTGAGCACTTCAAAATCGGCAATCAGCCATGCATAATGTCAAGGTGCTTATAGCACGAGTAGTCGCATCGCTAGAAAGGAGTGAATTTTCAGATCCGACTGAGGAGGGCACCTCAAAAAGGCAGTGTAGCAAATCACAAGAATTCATATCAGATACTGAAGCCATCCTCCGCATATCTGTCTGATAGCGGGATAAAACAAATGGAAGAGGATAGATATAGGAAATAAAACTTGATGAGCAATAAGACACGCCAACAAAGCGGAGGTTGAAATTACGAGGAATGATAAAGACGTACGGAATAATCTTGAAAAAATCTGCATAAAAGGAGGCGCGGTTTCATTTGGCATCGCCTCCGTCAAAGATGCAGATTCATTGAAGAGGATAAAGATAGGATCATCGATTAACCGTATGTCTAAGAAAATCAGGTCTGGGGCTCCCTGGGCGAAGAGTATAATTGTATTTACAATAGAATCGACCGATGATGCCGATGAGCTTGCTGTAAAGAGAAAGGATGGACAGTGGGATTATCCAGGTTACACTCCTTCGTATGTGATACAAAGGGATATCATCATTGAACTGAATGGGAAAGGATTCAAGGCAGCGGTATTACCCGAGCTAGTTCCGATAAAGAGGATTGCAGTTCTCGCAGGAATAGGCGCCTATGCGAAGAATTCTATGATAATCTCTCCAAAAAATGGATTATGGCTCAGGCTAGCAGGGGTTATAACCGACTGTGTCTTAGAGCCAGACAAGTCATTCGAAGAGGACATCTGCAAGGATTGCGAAAGATGCATTCGCGCCTGCCCAGTCAACGCGATTGAGCCTTATGTCCTTGATTCACTTAAGTGTCTAGTTCATGTGATGGAGATAGAGAATCCGGATGCGACTAAAAAGAATCTTCTAATTAGATATACGCCAAATCTGACTCCAAATACCTACAGGATGTGCACTGTGTGCCAGATGATATGCCCTTTCACCTCTATAGAGAGGAAGAGAAAGGTGCTTCGATGATGATTTCTTTGTTCATATGCAATCGATCATTCTTATTCTAGTTTGAAAGTTACTCATACAGTCAGCGTTAAACTTAATTGAGTGGTTGGCATTTATTGAGCATTTGGCTTACTGAAATGGGTGGTCTCAGGAAATGAAGCATCATTATTTCGCATATGGCTCCAACCTCGACATCGAACAGATGAAAAGGAGATGTCCTGAGAGCGAACTAATCGGCCCCGCCTCTCTGGAAGGCTATAAGCTAGCCTTCACTTTCTACTCGACTGGCTGGCGGGGAGGAGTGGCCGATATACTAATAGATGACAGAAACGAGGTTTGGGGCGTCGTATATGCCCTCACGGATAGCGATCTCGAATCGCTTGATTGGTACGAGGGCTGTCCAAAATCATACAGAAGGTTTCAGGCCTCCGTAAAGATGATGGAAGGCGGGGAGAAAAAGAATGTCTGGGTCTATGAGGTTCTAAAGAAGAAAAGCGAATGCTTGCCGACCAAGACCTACCTTAGGATCCTCATGAAGGCTGCTGAGCAAAATGGTTTCCCTAAATGGTATTGTAAGACGCTTGAGAAAATATGGTTGAAAGTACTGGTGGAATGCGGGAAATGACAACGATTTTTTTCGCGTGCAGTGGCAATACGTGCAGAAGTCCGATGGCAGCAGAAATTCTCAGGCAGATTGTCGAAAAATATGGGATTGAAGATTTAGAGACAGACTGCTTCGGAATCCATCCTTATCTAGAAGATGATGCAGAAGTAAGGAGATTGAGAGAACAGGCTCTCATTGAAAGCACAGGGTCGAAAGGAAGAATCATAGAGCATGTTCCGAAAGGTTTCGAGGAAGCTTCAATCTCACAGGGCGACAAGATAATTTTATTGCAGAAGGACCTGCTAGAAGCGCTCTGCGAAAAAATGAAATTGAGAGGAATCTCACTCCCAATTCTGATACTCGATATCGCGGATCCTTTTGGGCAAGGTTATCACGAGTATCTCGAATGCTGCAGGACGCTCAGGGATGAGATCGAAGATAACATGCTCTGGATACTTGGTAGCAGTTATCGCGATTCTTTCGCGAAATAGATTCATATAATAAAGAGGCACTATTCGCATTATTCAAATCTAAAATGATAAAAAATATTTTAAGTGATGAGCCACATAGAAAATATTCTGAGAAAAAATTGAGGGATGTAGAATGGCGACTGTCTTGAAGAGAACTGGTAAAAAAGAGGAGTTTGATAGAAGGAAATTGCAGAAATCCATGGAATCCGCAGGTGTTCCTCAGGAATTAGCAACTACACTATCTAGAAAATTCACTCCTTCTGAGGAAATGACCTCGGATGAAATCCGAATCATAACCGCTAAAATGTTGGCAAATGAGAATAAATCCTTATCTAACTCGTATATCTCACTTAGGAAATTCAGGGCTTTGAGCGATCCTAACGTAAAGAAAGGCACAGCTAAGATAAACGAAGAGTCAATGGTACTGTCCGGTGGGAGACAGGGTCAGAAAGCAATTGTGATAGCAGGCGTTCTGAATATAGAGGTGAAGCTTGACGTAGCGTCATCGTTGTCTAAGAAAGAGGTCCAATTGAACCCTGTGGACCTTAGGTCACTCGATTTGAGCAATGGGAAATTGATATCAATTAGGTTTGAACCAGGAATTACATGATATTGAAAATCACCAATAATAGTTCTTTCCTTTAAGCTGCTTTGATCAAATAGTATTCCGAATGTAATGACTTCCCACTATTTCATTCGATATTTCCCTTGTCAAGAATGGCTCGTCGGAAGAAGTCTGATCCGCCGAGCCTGGGTTTCGTTACTGCTTCTTTCTATTTCTCGCCATCAGCAGACATATCCCGAGCATGATAACCGACAATAGAATCAATGGAGGTTCTGGGATGACGCTCCAGTTGGTCAATGGGAAATTATCCATTGCCATATAAGGGGCCGGGTCCAGGAGGTAAGGAATGTCGACTATTCCATTTGTATCCGCATCTGGCAACGTCCAATCATGCCAATAATTGCCTATTCCACCAAAATCCCAGAAATTGATGGGGCCATTGTTGTCGAATCCCTGGATGGCGAATGGGTTGAATGCAGGATAGGGCAGTGATCCGTGGTTAAGCATAAAGGTGTTCTCTGTGATGATGTTACCTCCGCATGTCGGGGGTCCTCCGCCATCGACTTCACATCCATAATCAGTATTGCTGATTACGACATTCTGAAATACAAAATTACTAATGCAATTCCAATACATCGCAATACCATCGTCTTTATTCCACGAACAATTGTTCCAGAAGATTTGATTAAAGCTGGATGTCTCAAGATATATACCATCCCAAGAGTTTGAATTGCAGGTATTATTCATAACAATATTATTATTCGAAATCGACAGGAAGATGCCGTTCCAAGCGTTCTTCCAGATGCTGTTGTTCGTGATTGAGTCATCATGACAACCGTCGAGATAGACCCCGTCCAGCGAGTTATCCGAAATGTTGTTCGCGTGTATTATGTTCCAATTCGAAACGTCCAGATGAACTCCATGGTAGTTTCCCTGGATTACGTTGCTTTTTATCGTGCCGTTTATCACATTGGTCATTATGATGCCGTCCCAGAAGTTCGTCGATCCGCCGTGCAGGTAACAACCGCGTATTTCGAAGTACGCGCGCGTGTTATTGATCGTGATCGCGTGGTTCGTCGACGCAGTGATGTCCCAATTGTCAATCACATATGGGTCGCCCGGCGCCCCGGAACCGCTGTTGATGCCGTGCGCCGCGTCGAATTCGCCATCTGAATTTATCACTATTGTTGATCGAATGTTGTAGGTCACCGTCGCAGGAACCTCTTCCGAGACAGGTGATGATAATGTCAGAGCAATGAATGGCGCGGTCATTGCCATGATTGCAATTATGAGTGAGAAAAGAATTTTCCTATTTACCTTATTTGATTTGGTTTCTTGTCGTGCTTTGGCTTGATGTGTGTCAATTGTGTATCGAGGAATTCCGCCATAACAGCCCCTATTCATTTTTTTCAATCTTTTTCTATTCATCTTCCCACGCTTGGGGAACCGATACCTTGAATAATTATTAAATGTTTTTATTAAATTACCCATTTTGATATGAAAATTCGCTATTTTGATATGAAAATTAGCTAATATTAAAATGCTAAGTATAAGACTAAATAGAGCGATATAACCAACCATAGACTAGTAACTTTTCAAAGAATCGCAGAAAAGGAGTCCTGATAATTTGAATTGTCTAAATTGCGGCGCCGAGATACCAGACGAATCCCGTTACTGCCTCAGCTGCGGCATCGAGGTGCCGGGAAAGACAATCCCTCACCGCGTTCCAGATACCGAACGCAATCCATTTACTATGATACTGTTCGCCCTGTCATTCGCCATGTTCTTTTTTACGCTCATCCCGATTATCATAGGGTCTTGGGAAGGTGCCCTACTCATGATTGTAGCGGGCACCGTACTGCTCATTGTAGCTTTTCTAAACATAAATGCTAGCAGGAAGCATGCAGAGAAGGTCGCGGAGCAGTTAGAGAGGACGGCGGAGCGTATGCAGAAGGCCGCAGCGGAATCGACGGTGAAACTCAAATGTCGCTACTGCGGGGCGCTTAACGACCGATCCGCCTTGAGATGTGGAAATTGTGGCGCGACATTGTGATGAAATGCATTAGGGCAACACTCAATTTTCTATAAAAAGAGTCAATCTACCTCCAAATCACATCTCACCATTAGCTGATGGAGATAAGGCTCTTACCGAAAAATATCGAGTGCTCCAAGCGCAATTCATTTATCTTTGTAAGAAACCTTATCTCCGGCTGAGAAAAGATCATACTGAAAGGACGACCCTACCAATCTAGGAAGGAAGATAATGAAAAACACAGATTATATCATCTACATGACGACCAAAAATGGCCGAACGTGGAAATGGTTTAAGGACAAAACTGGCTGGAAGCAGATTGGCCCAGAAGGTCAAACTTATCATCCGACTGCAGAACAGGTTCTGAACCATCTTCTGCCGGCTTGTGCAAATATCAAGCGTGTCACTCTCAAAGTGGTATACAAGCCGCATAAAGGACATAAAAGTCGCACAAGTCTGAAGCAAAAGAGAAGTTAAGGAGTTTAAGTTGATTTTAAAATCCCCGAAATTTCATTTTTCGAGTTTAACTGGCATTATAGAATAGTGCTCCCGCCGGGAAGCCAATATCGGTTACTACCTAGAATCAATATGAGGAGTTGAGCAAGGTTGCCATCGAACTTCTTTCAATATTTTCTCTAATCGCTCGATACTATATGCCCGGAATAAAGTAATTCTCCTTCCTATCTCCGAGAATCTCTCCGGTCATATTTCTATATTGGAGCATGCTTCTGGCATTGCTTTCCCACCTGATGAAATCGCCTTTTTCCGAGGCTGCAGGATCAAAATCATCTTCCTGTAGGGCAACATTCTTCTTTATTATTCCCAAGATTTCTCCGATTGAAATCCATTTTCCTCTGGGCATATTTTCAAGAATTGCTTCCCACATCACTGGTTGACCAGTTGTCATCATCTGCCACCTCATCATCATTATATTGTTGAGATACAGTTTTTGCCAATCGCTATGCTGATGGCTCCATCATATCAAATAAGCGAAATGTTTAGTAAGGGGTTTGTGAGTTGAACGAATAATTCATGAAAGTGAATTGCACGCTCAGAACATGTCTCTTCTTGGCGGTCTGTGCTTTTGGTAGCACTCACGGCAGTAGACAGGTCTCCCCTCGGTCGGTTTGAAGGGAACCTCGGCATCATGGCCGCAGTCGGAGCACGAAATCTTGTGCATCTCTCTAGGGCCTGAGTTGAATGTCCGACTTCCGAAACTCATTATATTTTTCTCCTTTATTGCGCTAGCACAGATTGTGCTATTCGCACATGGACCCACAAGGTCTGACTACTAATACTAATGTATGCCAACACAGAATCAGCAATCAGATATCCAGCAATCTAGAATCATTGGAAGAAACTGTTTTGAACTTCGAAAAAAATAAGTGCTCCCGCCGGGATTTGAACCCGGGTGTCCGCCTCGAAAGGGCGGAATGATTGACCGGACTACACTACGGGAGCTTGATAATGTATTATGTGAACTTGCGCGAGTTATGGACAGGAGTTATATATCATTTATCTGTCAGAACGCGCCTTATGAGATTCTGCCAGCAACAAGCGAAAGGAAAAAAATGTTTCCTCTGATTTCTTTTTTTGGATCTTATAAGAACATCATTATTTTCTAAATAGATTGATTGATCCCAATCGAAAGCTTTTTCAGCCCATGTCTGATTTCAGACATCAATGAAAGAGCAGGCTGACAGGAAGAGCACGGCTGAGCTCACGCGGGAATACATCGACTCACATCCGAGCATCAGAGACTGCATCAGCAAGGACTTGATCAACTATTCCTCTCTTGCGCGCCAGATAATGAAAGAGCTGAACCTCACTCACGAAGAGGCGATACTCGCCGCATGCAGAAGATACGCACTCAAGCTATCAAAAACCGACTTCGAGGGGCAGATAATCAGCCTGTTCAAGGAGAGCACGATCGAACTAAAGACGCGCATATGCATCGTCATAGCGAAGAACGACTGGATGGTGTTGAAGAACCTCGAGGATATTGTGAAGAAGATACTCGCCGAGAAGAGCGTATGCCAGATCATTGAATCTTCAAGCGCAATCACCGTCATGAGCGAGGACAAACATCTCCCGATGATTCAGAAGGCAATAGGGGGGGAATACATTCAGAGAGTCAGGGAAGATCTGGCCGAAATCACCGTGAAAAGCCCAAGCAGGATTGAAGACATCCCGGGCAGCTTCGCATACATATCATCCATCCTTGCGGAGAACGGGATCAACCTTGTCGAGGCGGTCAGCTGCTATACTGACACAATATTTGTTGTCGAGAAAGGGGTCGTGATGAGAGCATTCGATATACTTTCTAAGATAATCGAGAAGAGTTCTGCATGATTTTTAAAATAAATCAATCCTGCATATCTACACTCGGACCAAGGAGGCGATTTATCGTTCCTTGAATTTCGTCGCTTATTTTTGAGATGCAGGATTCGTTCTTCTTGATCATTTTCTCTGCCGTACCAAAGCTCTTTTTGACGGCGTTCGCCGACGGCCCTCCGTAGATGTTCCTTCTCTCAATCGCTATTTCTGGCTTTATGTAATCCAACGCATCCTTGCCAAAGAGCTTATTGTACTTCTTGAGTTCCTCAATAGTCATCGATTCGATTGGTTTGCCTTTGTCGTACGAATCCTGAACCATCATTTTGACCGTTAGAAAGGCGGCCCTGAACGGTTCTCCCTTGTTGACTAAGTAGTCAGCGAGATCGGTCGCTGTCAGATTCGCAGAAAGGCATGATTGGCGCATCTTGTCCACGTTGAACTTCGCGCCTGTGAGAAGGCTTCTAATCGCCCAAAGCGAATCGACAGCGCTGTCGAATGCGTCGAACAACGGCTCCTTGTCCTCCTGCAGATCTCTGTTATATGCAAGAGGAAGCCCCTTCAGCATTGTCAGCATCGAAATGAGATCTCCTGAAAGCCTTCCCATCTTACCTCTCGCCAATTCCGCAATGTCTGGGTTGCGCTTCTGCGGCATCATACTGCTCGACGTCGTGAGCCTCGGGGAGAGCTTGATGTATCCGAATTGGGGAGTGTTCCAAAGGATTATCTCCTCCGCCATTGAAGATAAGTGTAGCTGAATCATCGACAGGCAGAATATCGTCTCCGTGACGAAGTCGCGGTCAGATACTGTGTCGATCGAATTCTCGGTCGGAGCCCTGAACCCGAGCTCCTCAGCAACTTTGAATCGGTCAATCGGGAAGGTGTTGCCAGCGAGAGCCCCTGCACCGAGCGGACACAAGTTCGCTCTCTCATAGCAATCCTCTAGCCTGCTGAAGTCTCTCTGAAGCTTGAACCAGTGCGCCATCATGTGATGTGCTAGAGAGACCGGCTGTGCGGGCTGCATATGGGTCAGGCCAGGCATCACGGACTCAAGATTATTCCTAGCTATGGACATGATGACCTGCTGCAGCGCGACGATCTCCTCGAGTGTCTCGAGTATCCTCTCTCTTGAATACAGACGGGCATCGAGCGAGACCTGGTCATTCCTGCTTCTGCCAGTGTGAAGCTTTCCTGCAACGGCGCCGATCTTGTCCGTCAGCAGAGCCTCTATGTTCATATGTATGTCCTCAAGCTCCGGGCGCAGCTCGACACCGCCTTTGTTCAGAGCGAGCAGAAGCTCCACAAGCCCCTTTCTGATTTTCTCGTGCTCGTCCTTGGAGAGGATTTTCGCGTCGAGGAGAGAGTCCGCGTGAGCGAGGCTCCCAACTATGTCCCAGAAGTACAACTCCCTGTCGAAGGACAGTGAGCCAGTATATTCCATTACGACCTCGTACTGAGATGTCCGCAGTATGTTGTCGGTCGGTTTTCCCTTCTCAACCACCTTTGCCACTCGCCTTCTTCTTGTTCTTCATAACGCTTGCGACTTTTGACGGAAGGCCCCAAACATAGATGAAACCTTTGGCGCTGGTGTGATCGAATACATCGCCGGTCGAGTATGTCACTAGCCCCTCGTCGTATAGCGAATACTGCGATTTTCTTCCGACTACGACTGCCTGGCCCTTGAACAGCTTCACTCTCACTGTTCCTGTTACATGCTGCTGGGTGTATTCGATGAAGGCATCCAAGGACTCCTTCAACGGGGAGAACCAGAGGCCGTTGTAAAGAAGGTTCGAGTAATCCTGTTCGATCTTACGCTTGTAGTGCAACAAGTCCTTCGTCATGACCAAAGATTCCAAGTCCAGGTGAGCGTTTATAAGTAAGACGGCCGCAGGGCACTCGTACACCTCTCTGGATTTAATCCCGACGAGGCGGTTCTCGATCATGTCTATCCTGCCCACGCCGTGCTTTCCTGCGATCTCGTTGATTGCCTTGATGAGTTCAAGCCCCTCCATCTTCTTTCCGTTCAGTCCTACCGGCAACCCCTTCTCGAAATCTATCTCGACGTAATCAGGGGTGTCAGGCGCATTCGATGCGCCGACCGTCCATTTGAACGCCTCTTCTGGGGGCTCGATCCAGGGGTCGTCCAGTGGTCCGCACTCTGCGGCTCTCCCCCAGAGACTTTCGTCTATTGAGTAGATATTCTTCTTTGTTATCGGGCAGGGAAGATTATACTTCTCGGCGTACTCGATCTCCTCGTCCCTGTTCATTCCCCATTCCCTTGTAGGGGCGTATATCTTGAGATCCGGGGCGAGGGACATGAAGGAGACCTCGAATCGCACCTGATCATTTCCTTTCGCGGTGCAACCATGGGCGACAGCGTTCGCTCCCAGGCTAAACGCCTTCTCCACGAGCTTCTTTGCAATGAGAGGTCTCGCTATCGCCGTGCTCAATGGGTACTTGCCCTCATAGAGCGCATTCGCCTTCAATGCGGGGAATACATATTCTTCCACGAACTCCTTTCTCGCATCAATCACATATGATCTCGATGCGCCAATCTCCCTTGCTCTCCTCATGGCGTCGTTGAGGTCGTCGGGCTGACCTACATCGACGGTGATCGCGAAGACTTCGCAGTCGTATTTGTCCTGCATCCACTTAATCG
>JAOUEZ010000150.1 GCA_029858465.1 Thermoplasmata archaeon
TAATCTCTCATGGCGAACTTGCTCGAATCATGCACCTGAAGACAAGCGGATGCGGCATAGGATAGCCCAGATTTTCTGCAAATCGTTGAACCCCAATTCCTCGAGTATTCTAAAGCAGTGCAGGTATAAGGCATTCTATTAAGTTTGATGGATTAGAAATTATTTTGATTTCTTGCAGGCATCTAATCCTTTCAAATGAGCCAAATCACTCTTGAGCGTGATAACGTCGCCGAATTTATTGATATGTGATACTGGCAAACAAATTCTGATAGCGCCCAACAGCGGCTTCTTAAATCCCAACTCTCTAAGAGATTCATCTGATAGCTCAATATCCAAATGAGTAACGTTCCATGTTTTTTGATCAACTTCGAGGCCATCGACTTCGCCAACCGTAAATGCATCAGCTGTGACGACTCTCATTCCGTTGATTTTTTTTGCGGAAATCATTTTCTCCCTCCCATTTAAATTACAGGGTATTAGAGCATATATTCTTTTCGAATATTGAGTCGATTAATCGTGAAAAAGAAGTAAAGGGTTTACGACAGCATCACCCTTTGATTCTTTCCCCGTTAATTTTCGGGAAATGTTATCGTATGCAATTCAGTTTATGTCATGAGTGGAAATGGCGAAACGTTCCGAATCCCTTGATAAATTCTGGCCAATGCTACTATTCTCTTTAGGGCTTATCGTAATTCTATTCGGTGTATCAATCAAAGAACCAATCACAGTGATCGTAGGAGCTATTCTCCTTGTTATTGATGGAGGTTATCTCTGGGTAATGGCAATGATAATTGAACCAATGAGAGTCAAAACGCCAGTTCTTGCAGTTTCAAAGAATCAGGTATCAAAGTGTCACGAATGCGGAAAGATACTGAAAAAGGATCGTTCTGCAAACACTGTGGAGCAAAACTCAGGTAAGGAAAAAGCCTTATCTCCTGCTTTAGGCGGTTTATTAGGTTAAGAAGGTTAAGAAAAAAGAATGGAAGAGGTTTGTATACGCTCTCCCAACTTCAATTCTCTCTAATTGATTTCGAGCCAGTCAATTGATAATGGGGTCGACCTACCCCACTTCTGACTTTCTGGCTATTTTCTAATCAGAGGGGATTGGAAATCGGGAGAATGCGCCAAACCCTTTTTGCCTTTTTATATAGAAAGACTATCTGTCAATCTTCAATCATGGACCAAATCGTAGACGGCTCCTGCCGATCCGATTGAAACGCGGGCGCCGAAGCGCTTCTTTATCTCTTCGACATTGTGGGTGCAATGGCACAAGATGATTTGTCCGATCGAATCTGGGATTTCCGCTGGATCCGAATCGTGAATTCCTCCGATTATGGTATTCGGCTCAACGATCTCCTCCGCCTCTTTGAGCACCTCCCGCATGCCGGGATGGCAACATCCCGTAACGACTATCCCCTTTCCGCCGCAATCGATTACGAGGGCTTGTTCAGCCACGCCGGCCCCGAGAGGGCCTGTTGACCATATTGAAGGCAGGAGTTCCATTCTAGCGGATATCTCTCTTATTTTGACCCTCTTAGATATCTCCCTCTTCAGATTCGCTGACAGTGACGAGGGCAGCGCGACCTCGATCTGATCGGGCAAGAACATGTCATGAAGGATCTCCGTCAGACCCGAGATGTGATCCCAATGACCGTGCGATATGAAGACCATGTCAAGGTCGGCGAAAGTCAGACCGAGCCTCCCGAGGTTGTCGCGAAGCGTGTGACCGTCCCATCCGCAGTCGAATAAGAGATTGAAATCCCTCTTAGACAGTAGGACGGAGAATCCCCAACCCGGCGTGAATCCTCTCTCGGCTTTCGAATCATAGACTATGCGCGCTTTCCAATCATCCTTTTCATTCGGCTTCATCACTGCCTCCGCATTGCCCTAGGAATCTCATCAGATTGCTCCATGTAAATCCGATTGCCCGCGCGCCGGCGCTGTCCGGCCCTGTCAAGACATTCTCGCCCGAGGCGATTCTCCGGACGATTTGCTCATCGTATGGGACATTGCCTATCGATCTTATGCCAATCTTCTCCGCTTCTGATTCTATCCTCTGAGAGATCGCCGGATTGATGTCATGACGATTTATCGTGATGAGGCATCTGATGCGGAACCTGCTGACCAGCTCGGTCATGCGTCGTAAATCTGACAACCCCGAAAGAGTGGGTTCGGCGACAAGCACAGCGGCATCCGCGCCTGCTAGGGAAGCGATTACTGGACAACCTATTCCAGGCGGCCCGTCGACAATAATCATTTCGTATCCTTCCTTTGCGGCTATCTCGCGCGCTTTCTCCCTGATGAAAGAAACGAGCTTTCCAGAGTTGCCTTCTCCCGGCTTGAGCAATGCGTGAACCATCATTCCGTGATTAATTTCGGATAGATACCAGTCACCCGATTTATTCTTCACTAATCCGATGGCTCTGGCCGGACATACTCTCATGCAGATCCCGCATCCTTCGCATTTGTCTTCTGAAATCTCTATCGTGCGACCGCCGGAAGCAGTGGAGATCTTTCTTATGGCTCCGAACCTGCATAGCCTGATGCAGGATTCGCAATCCTTGCACTTCGAGCCTATCACCCTCGCTTTCTTCCCGCTCATGAACGCGCCTGTCTTGATGAGCCTTGAATGGAGGATGAGATCGAGGTTGGGAGCGTCGACGTCGCAGTCGACAAGAACGGCCTTCTCGACAAGGTGAGCATAGCTTGAGACTATCGTGGTCTTGCCAGTGCCTCCTTTGCCGCTCAGCACGGCAATCTCCATCATGCCTTTTCCCCTCCCGCCTCGACGATTTTTGAAAGCAGGGATTCGAAAATGCCCGAGAACTCCTCTGATTTCGCAATTAGCTCTCCCCTGGCGTATCTCTCAGCGATGCCCCTGCTCAATGGGAGGCTGCCGAGAAGCTCTATCCCATTCTCATTGCAAAATTCAATCGCATCGGTGGGCGATCCTTCATAGAACTTGTTGAGGAATACGCCATGAGGGACACCAATCTTCTTGACGACCGCCGCCGCGAGGCGAAGGTCGTGCAATCCGAACGGCGTAGGCTCAGTGACCAGGATGCAATAATCCGTTTCGCGAATGCTTTCAACGGCAGAGCAGGAGACTCCCGGCGGACAATCGATTATCTTAAGCCCGGGGTCTTCGCAGATCTCTCCCTTCACTTTTCTGATGAGGTAGGATGGAGACGCCTCACTGACCCTCAGCTTGCCATAGATGAGTCTCTTTTCGCCGGCATCGACATGGATAATGTCGCCGACGTAGTGGTCTACCTCGGTCACAGCCCTGGCCGGGCAGAATAAGATGCAGGCCCCGCATCCGTGACAGAGCTCCTCGAATACCATTATCCTGTCCTTCAGAGAGGCGATGGCATGGAATTCGCACGCTTCCGCGCAGCTGCCACAGAGTATGCATTTGTCCTCGTCAATTCTCGGGACGGGGCGTGATATCTTCTTCGATGACAAGGTATGTTCAGAATCCCCCATGAAGATGTAGCAGTTCGGCTCCTCAACGTCGCAGTCGAACAGCATCGCATCTCTTGCAACGGCGAAGAGGTTGGTCGCAACGAGAGTCTTGCCAGTACCTCCTTTGCCGCTCGCTATGGAAATCT
>JAOUEZ010000151.1 GCA_029858465.1 Thermoplasmata archaeon
CGACCTTCTCGGTGATCTCGACACTCTTCTCGATCGCCTCCCCGGTCTTGTTCGCAACCTTATCCATTGTTGATTTTCCAGCCAATACATCACCTGTTATGCTTGGATATCAGGTAGACCAATCTATTTATCTGTTCTGAGGAAGAGGCGGCCAACTTAGAAATATCAAAGCTCAGATAGACGATTGATGGTCGACGCGCTAGACATCATCATCGCGGTAGCGTCATTTGGACCTGCGATGGCGCTCATGTACTTCACTTTGAGGAATTACACCTTTCCGAGGGTTGAGAAACCTTTCTTCGACGACAGGAAGGTCTTTGCGCTGATGACATTTGGCATCGTGCTCGGAATGATCTTCTTCTTTGTCGACTCGGCGATGCGCTCATCGATATCGCTCGAGACTATACTCCTGATCGCCTTGACCGTGCCGCTTCTGCAATCATTGATCAAGCTTGCGATCCTCAATTGGCCCAAGTTCCAGAGGAAGGTCGACACCGCCTTCTACGGGCTCGCGCTCGGGATGGGGATAGCAGCAACATACGCTTTCGCGCAGATGGAATACGCGGTCAGGTATCCCGGCTTCATCGGACTGGAGACTCTGGATGCGCTGGGGATAATTACAATATTGATGCTGGGCGTCCAAGTCGTTCTGATACAGGGAAGCACGACGGCGATGATCGGAGTGGGATGCGCTCGAGGCGAGGTATTGCCGTACTTCGCGAATTCGCTCACCTATGCGTTGCTCTACAGCTTCATGCTGTACGGATCTGCCCTTTTGGCGGACATGTTCGGGGACATAGCCGCGATATTGACGATCGTCGCGATCTGGGTCGTCTGCATCTATTCGTTCTGGAGGGTATACAAGATCGATTATCCTCAGCTCGTGATCGATGCGAGGCGCGGGCTGAAGAAGGCGAGGAAAAGGCCGGTCAGACGACCCTGAATTTGCCTTTTTCGCGCTCCCAAATGATGCCGTTCTCGCGCATCGCGACAAGCATGTCGCTCGCCGATTCCTTTCCGAGAATGTCGTGGACGCGCTCGAGATCGTCGATCGTGAAGTCCTTCTTCAGCCTTGTGAGTTCGGCAGCTATGAAGGATAGCCTCTCATGAGGATCCTTGATATCCCTCGCCTTCTCTGCAATCTTGCCGAACCTGCTGCGTGTCTGCTTCATCGCGGGGAGATCCATTTTCGAATCCTTCACCTGCGATTTGGCCATCGCCACAGCTTTTGCCACCTCAACGGGTGACGATGATTCGAATTTCGGCTTGACTTTCAGAAGATCAATGGTCTTTCCGCACACGCAGGTCATCGTGCGTTTCCTCAGATCTGCGCCCAAAGGGGTCGCGCAGAACGGACATACTATAACACCGTAGCGGCCGCTCATGTGATGTCCACCTTGAATTGCTCATCAGCATATTTAGCCATTGATTGAGCTGACATCTGATCGAGAAAAAGTATATGCTAGTTCCACATATCTTGACACTGTTCTAGCCTAAAGGGAAAAACTATGACTACTGGTATATCGGAAGAACCTTCGGAACCTATGCCCAAGAAAAAGGGAGGCATAGGGCATCTTGTCCCCGACATAATCCTGGTCTCGGACCGGGGCCAAATCACCCTCAGGCAGTTGGAGATTCTCAGGGCGGTATCTCAGGAGAGAAGTCAGAATATGGCGGCCGCGCGATTGAATATCTCCACTGCGGTCCTGAATAAACAGCTGAAGGATCTAGAGAGAAAGGCCAATGCGCATCTCGTTTCATCGACGAAGCGAGGATCGCAGTTGACTCAAGAGGGCAAACAATTGCTGAGAATATTAGATGCAATGTGCAAACGAATCACAAGAGCTCATGAGCTGACGATAGGATGTACGCCCGTGTCTCAAGCAATCGTCGAGAGGGCGAGCTCGAGACTGGCGCAGAAAGGCATCAGGACGCGCCTGGTGGTTTCAGATGATGATACAAACATCTCCATGTCTGCCTCCGGAATGACGGACATAATTTTCTTGGACGATCCGCAGTTCGCATACGATTTTCCTAAGGAGAACCGCGTTCATGAGGTCACAAAAGATTTCCTGCTTCATTGCGAGAGAGGGAAAAACTACGCGAGATTGAACTCGGGCCCTCAGAGGATCGGTTACGAGATGCTCGACCAAGATGGCACGGAATATTACATCAGGGCCAACTATTCTAGCCCGGAGGAGATAGTCTCCTCGAAATTCAGTTTCTTCATAAGCAAGATTCTCCTGACAAGCAGGAGATTGGAATTGCCTTCCAATGCAAAACTCGTCAGGATCCCGTATGCGATATACGCGGTGGAGACGACGGAACATGCTCACATACGCGATTTCTTCGAATGCATGTCCCCGGCCCAGTTTTACCCAATAGGATGAAACACAGCCGATTCAGCGAGAACGATTAAATATTCAACTACCGAGTCAACTTCGGTGGATAAATGACTCAGGCTCCAAAGCAGCCTAACCCGGAATTCGCGAAGAAGGTCGTCGAGGCGGGCGGAAAGACACTGAACCTATGCTTCCAATGCGGTACCTGCACTGGTAGCTGCCCATCGGGCAGACAGACCGCGTTCAGGACAAGGAAGCTCGTCAGGAGAGCGCAGCTCGGACTCAAGGACGACATCATGAACAATGAAGATCTCTGGCTCTGCACTACCTGCTACACTTGCTATGAGAGATGCCCGAGAGGCGTGGAGATTGTGGACGTCATAATGGCCCTTAGGAACATGTCCGTTAAAGAGGGACACATGGCGCCCCAGCACAAGAAGGTCGCGGAGCTGATCTCAAAGACTGGCCATATGGTAAACCTCAGGGATGAGGACAAGGCGCTGAGGAAGAAGCTCGGTCTTGCGGAAGTTCCTCCGACAGTGCTCGAAGTCGTTGAAGGGCTCGAGCAGGTCAAGAAAATCTGCGCAGCCACGGGATTCGACAAGCTCATCGAGGGGGGATCCAAGTGAGCAAAAAGATGGGGTTCTTCCTCGGATGCATCATGCCAATGAGATATCCCGGCATCGAGAGCGCCACAAGGGAGGTCCTTAAGACCCTGGGTGTTGAGCTAGTAGAGCTTAAGGGAGCTTCCTGCTGCCCCGCGCCCGGGGTCACCAGGTCTTTCGATCAGGGCACTTGGAGGGCGATCGCTGCAAGGAACCTTGTCATCGCTCAGAACGCGGGCGTTGATATTCTCACAATATGCAACGGATGCTTCGACTCACTTTTCGAGACGGCACACCAGTTGAACCATGACAAGGAAGCACTGGCCAAGGTGAACAAGATACTGAAAGAGATAGGTCTCGAATACAAGGGAGAGACCGAGGTCAGGCACTTCGTCGAGTACCTTTCAAGAGAGGTCGGCATTGATGCGATAAAAACAAAAGTAAAGGAGAACGGCGGCAAACCGCTGAGGGCAGCCGTACACTACGGGTGCCACTTCCTGAAACCGTCCAGCGTCAAGAAGATCGACAATCCTGAGAGGCCGACAATATTCGACGACGTCGTCGAGGCTCTCGGTGTCGAGAGCATCGAATACAAAGACAAGGGCACCTGTTGCGGAGCCGGCGGAGGAGTCAGGGCTAGGACTCCGGATGTC
>JAOUEZ010000152.1 GCA_029858465.1 Thermoplasmata archaeon
TCTCCCCCATCCTTTCCAACCCAACGAGCGATTTCTCAGTCAAATCGTAAAGGTCTGCGATGCTCCTCACGAGGTCATGGTCTACCAATTGCGAGACGAGCGCATCGCCGAGCCCCTCTATATCCATCGCATTCCTCGAGGCGAAATGTCTCAGGGTCTGCTTCATTTGTGCAGGGCAAGATGACCCTATGCATCTCGCTACAGCCTCATCCTCCTCCCGCACGACCTTCGAACCGCACACAGGGCACCTGCTCGGCATTGAAAATATTTTTTCATTGCCGCTCCTTTTTTCAGAAATGACCTTCATGACTTCCGGGATCACATCGCCGGCTCTCTCCACAAGGACGGTATCGCCGATTCTGATGTCCTTCCTTTTAATCTCGTCCTCGTTGTGCAAAGTCGCACGAGTCACAGTGATACCGCCGATTTGAACCGGCTCCAGCTCAGCTACCGGAGTCAGCGCTCCTGTTCTGCCGACCTGCACGACGATGTCAAGTATTTTTGAAGTCATCTGCTTCGCGGCGAATTTGAATGCGATCGCCCATCTAGGGTTTTTCGAGGTTTCTCCAAGCCTTCTTTGCTGCTCAAGAGAATTCACCTTGATGACCATGCCATCGATCTCATAATCGAGATCTTCTCTTCTCTCCTCCCATTTTGCGCAATGATTTATCACTTCTTGTATCGAATCGAACATTGCTATGTTTGGATTGACCTTGATTCCTGACTTCTTCATATTGTCCAGACATTCAGAATGGGTTTTGAATTCCCGCTCCGAGTAGCTCAGCGTATAGAAGAAGGCGTCCAGCTTTCTTGACGCGGCAATCTGTGGATCCAGTTGTCGGATGGAACCCGCCGCGGCATTCCTGGGGTTTGCGAACAGTGGCTCTCCCTTCTTCTTTCTTTCTTCATTGAGTTTCTTGAAGCTTGAAATCGGGAGATAGACCTCGCCTCTGATCTCCGAGTTTTTCAATTTCGATCCGGTCTGAAGTCTCAAAGGAATGCTCTTGATCGTTTTGATATTCGATGTTACATCCTCCCCGCTCGTGCCATCTCCTCTGGTTGCTCCTCTCACCAGAGCTCCGTCCTCATAAACCAGTGCTATGCCGAGTCCGTCGATCTTGAGCTCGACCACATATTCCAATTTCTCATTTCCGAGCCATTTGCGGATCCTCTTATCGAACTCCGCAAGATCATTTGGAGAATAGCTGTTCTCGAGGCTCAACATCGGGACTTTGTGTTCCACAACAGGAAATTCTTTGACAGGAGTTCCTGAAACTCTCTGAGCAGGAGAATCTGGCAGAATTAGTTGCGGATAGTCTTTTTCAAGATTCTTGAGCTCAGCGACCAGCTGGTCGTACTCGAAATCCGATATTTCCGGATTGTTCTCAACATAATATTTCCTGTCGTGGCAGTTGATAAGCTCTGCAAGCTCTCTCATTCGCTTGACGACCTGCTCATCGTTCTTATCCGTCATTTCAGACCAAACCTCTTCATCAACTCGTCAAGTGGGAGCGCGTTCAATATATCCGATCTCCTTGCCCATCCCCTTCGCGCCGTAGCGATGCCGAACCTTGTATACTCCAGCTGTGATGGGTCATGTGCATCAGAATTTATGGCGATAGTTGATCCATAATCAATAGCTTTTCTCACATTTATGTCGTTCAGATCAAGCCTTTCAGGGAAAGAATTGATCTCGAAAGCTATCCCATTGCTCTTGGCAGCCTCGGCCACCTTCTCGAAATCAAATTCATATGAAGTGCGCTGGCCAATTATCCTGCCGGTCGGATGAGCTAAAATTTTCGCCTTTTCATTGCTCATTGCTGTTACGATTCTTTTCGTCATCTCTTTCTCATCCATCTTGAACCTCGAGTGAACGGATATCACTGCAAAGTCGAGTTCCCTCAGGACATCTTTTGGATAATCTAGCCTGCCATCCTTCAGTATGTCCACCTCGGAGCCCGCAAATACCCAAGGCCGCTCCTGTTGCTCTCTTAATGTCCTGATGTTCTTTACCTGATCGGCCAACCTCTCCTCAGAAAGGCCTGCTGCGATCTTGAGCGATTGAGAATGATCAGTCACGGCAACATATTCGTAATTCAATTCTTCAGCCTTGTCCCTCAAATCCTCGATGGTGCCGCTCGCATCGCTCCACTCGGAATGGCAATGCAGATCTCCTTTCAGATCGTCGTATGCAACAAGTTCTGGCAATCTATAGTTTGCCGCCGCATCCATCTCTCCTCGGGCCTCCCTGAGCTCAGGTGGGATGAATTGCAGGTCAAGCATTCTGTAAATCTCTTTTTCGTCATCGCCTGTTAATTTCTTTTCCGTCTTCCTTTCGAACAGTCCGTATTCGCTGATTTTCATGCCCTTTGAAATCGCGAGCTTCCTGAGTTCGACATTGTGTTCTTTGGATCCTGTGAAATATTGCAGAGCGGCGCCGTAGCTCTCGCGAGATACCACTCTGATATCCACCTGGATTCCGTTCTTCAATCTTATACTCGATTTCGTGTCGCCCTTTGCGATTATCTCATCTGCACCTTTGATGGAGACAAAGGAGTCCATAATTTTCCCAGGCTCCTCCGATGCGACGAGAATATCAATATCTCCGATAGTCTCCTTCATCCTGCGAAGGCTTCCTGCAATGCTCATCATTTGGCCGGGGTGCTTTTCCTGCAGATACGAGAGGACCTGAGCGGCGGTCTGGTATGCATCGTTAAGGAGGCTTCTTCCGGCCCTGCTTTCTACGATCCTGATTCCTTGAAGGATCTTTTCCTCGGTTTTCGGACCGAAGCCCTTGATCCCCTGCAGTTTATGGTCGAAGATCGCCGCCTTCAAGTCATCGACGCTCTTTATCCCGAGTTCCTTGTAGAGGATCATTGCAGTCTTCGGGCCGACCTCAGGAATCTCCAGCAGATCCAGGAGCCCTTTTGGCAATTCCGCCCTGAGCTTGTCGAGGTATTCTAGCTTTCCCGTTTCGATAAGTTCCCGAATTTTCTCAGCGATTGCTTCCCCGATTCCAGGGATTTCGTTTAATTCACCTTTTTTCAGGAAGTCCTCAATGCTGCCGTCCAGGCCCTCAATGTTTGCAGCGGCTCTCCGATACGCCTTGGGCTTGAATGGCACTCCCTGAAGCTCGAGATAATCCGCAATTTCGTAGAATACTCTGGCGACCTCGCTGTTCTCCATCGCTTACCCGATTTAGTAAAACAATCAAGACTTGAAAATCCTTCGCATCATTTTGGAGATTATCACTTAAAATCCGGGGTCATTGGCAGGCCTGGAGAAGGAGTTCCGATATATCTATGACCTTCAGCGGTTTACCGGACACTCTGGCGGCCTCAGACAGATTCTGCTCACAGAAAGGACAAGCTGATATGAGAATCTCTGCTCCTGTGTCGCATGCCTCCTCGATCCTCTTCTTTGCGATTTCTATTGAAACCGCTGGGTTTGCGGTCTTGACACCCGCGCCTGCACCGCAGCATCTTGCCCTCTCCCGGTTGTTCCTCATCTCCACAAGCTCTATTCCGGGAATCGAATTTAGTATCTCTCTCGGTGCGTCATAGATTCCTGAGTGTCTGCCGAGATGGCA
>JAOUEZ010000153.1 GCA_029858465.1 Thermoplasmata archaeon
TCTGCGAAGGGCGTCTTCGATCTCGATTCCATTTCTCTTCTGAACACCTTCAAGAACATGAGAGACACAAAGAAGCAGCTGAGCGGCGAGGAGCTCGAGTCCGCGCCGATGGTGTATCTCGGGGCGGCGGAGAATCCTTTCGCGACTCCCTATGAATTCAGAGTGCTGAGGTTGCAGAAGAAGGTTAATGCGGGTGCTCAGTTCATTCAGACGCAGGCCATATTCGACATGGACTGGTTCGAGAGATGGATGGCCGATGTAAGGAAGCTCGGATTGCATGAGCGGGTGCACATTCTGGGCGGCGTTATACCGTGCAAGTCGCTCGGGGCTGCAAGATACATGAAGAACAAGGTCCCGGGGATGAAGGTCCCCGATTCGATCATCTCAAGGATGAAGAGGGCGAAGGACGAAAAGCGAGAAAAGGAAGAAGGGCTGCAGATATGCATCGAAATGATCGAGCGGCTGAAGAAGATTGAAGGTGTGCACGGGGTTCATGTAATGGCCGTCATGTGGGAAGAGAAAGTGCCGTACCTGGTCAAGGAATCCGGATTAATGCCCCGTCCGATTCTATGAGGCTGTCTTTGCATATTCTACGCCCTTTCGTTAGCTTTTTAACATATAGCCGTATATCTCGTTGGCATCCCTGTTAGGGATGCCCTCTGAAATGTGTGCGGAGGACTGAATTTGTCCAAGATAAAGAGGGCATTGATTAGCGTTTCTGATAAGACTGGACTGGCGGAGTTCGCCAAAGGTATCTCAGCACTGGGGGTCGAGATTCTGTCGACCGGCGGCACGGCGAAGATGCTCAGAGAGCTGGGAATAAATGTGAAGAATGTTTCCGAGGTCACAGGATTTCCCGAAATTCTGGATGGCCGAGTCAAAACATTGCATCCTATGATTCATGGCGGGCTGCTCGCGAGGAGGGACCTCACTGAGCACATGGAGGCTATCAGGAATCTCAACATCACCCCGATCGACATGGTCGTTGTGAATCTATACCCGTTCGAACAGACGATCATGAAGCCTAATGTGCCTATTGAAGAGGTCATTGAAAACATCGATATCGGCGGACCTTCGATGTTGAGGTCCGCGGCCAAGAACCATGCTAGCGTCGCGGTCGTTATTGATCCTTCAGATTACCCGTCGGTCCTCGAGGAGTTGAATGCCCTCGACGGCGAACTCAAGCTGGAGACCCTACAGAAGCTTGCTGTGAAGGCGTTCTCGCAGACTGCTAGATATGATGCAACAATCAGCACATATCTCAACGAGAAATTCACCGGGGAGATGTTCCCGGAAACCGCCTCTCTAGGATTTTCAAAGATTCAAGATCTCAGATATGGTGAGAACCCTCACCAGAAGGCGGCGTTCTACAGACTCGTCTCGGAGAAGAATCGCCTATCCATCGCTGATGCAACGCAGTTGCAGGGCAAGGAGCTGTCCTACTGCAACATCCTTGATTTAGATGCTGCCATGTCAATCGTCATCGATTTCGAGAAACCAACGGCAACTGTGATTAAACACACGAACCCCTGCGGAACGGCCAGTTCGGATACGATATCCAAAGCATTCAGGACAGCATATGATGCCGACACCATCAGCGCCTTCGGTTGCGTAGTCGGCCTCAACAGGCCTCTCGACGCGGCGACTGCGCAGGAGATGAGCAAGCACTTCACCGAGGCAGTGATCGCTCCCGATTATGAGCCTGCCGCACTGGAAATCCTGAAGGAAAAGAAGAATCTCAGGTTGCTGAAGATGGGAAAAGATCTGCAGCGCTCCCAAGAGGATGTCAGAAGAAGATTGTACGCGAATGTGAGAGGAGGGCTGTTGATACAGACCGAACCTTATACTGAGATTCGCAGGGACCAACTGAAGGTCGTCACGAAGAGAAAGCCCACCGATGAAGAAATTAATGCGATGCTGTTTGGCGTGAAAGTTGCCAGATACATCAAGTCAAACACGATTCTGCTGGTCAAGGGGGAGAGAACCGTCGGCGTAGGTGCTGGTCAGATGAGCCGCGTAGACTCCGCGACCATTGCCGGCATGAAGGCGGGACCTGAGGCGAAGGGTAGCGTGCTCATATCAGACGCCTTCTTCCCGTTCAGGGACGGCATAGATGCCGCTGCAAAAGTTGGGGCGGCTGCAATAATACAGCCCGGAGGATCGGTAAGGGACGAAGAAGTGATACAGGCGGCCGATGAGTACGGCATGGCAATGGTATTCAGCGGTGTCAGGCTGTTCAAGCATTGATCAAATGAGAAACAAAATCGGTCAGGATAAAAGCCTGGCTCAATCTTTCTTCCAAATAAACGAGCTGCCCGCAATGTTCTCAGCAGGCTCCAATTCGAAGGATACCCAATTAGGTTCGACATAGAGATCCTTCATCTTGCTTATCCTAAGGGATTTTTTCAAATCTTCGTCGACCCTCATCTCTATCACTCCATCGCAGATTGAGCATACTAACTCGATTTGTTCCGGTGTGTGAAGATTCGAATGCATTGTGGTAGTGAGCGATCCGGATTTCTTCGAGGCATCCGAGAGCTTGACGAGGAAATCGTTGACATCGTTCGGCCCGTTGTAGAGATGCAGTGACGACAGTGAATCCAGTATGACTCGAACAGGCTGTTCGAAAGTAACGATTGTCTGCTCTATCTTCTGAAGCAGTTCCGGAAGATTGGCAGGGTTTCCGAGCGTCACCGGTTCCTCGAGAAGAGAAGGCTCGCTGAAGCAATCGATTATTGCGAGAGAGTCTCCCTCGTACTCGATATCCTTTATGCCAAAGTTCCTCAGCTGCCTTCTCACGAAGGAGCGCGATGTATCTGTTTCGATGAAAACTACGCTCTGGTCGTTTCTGAGATAGAATGAGGCGAGGTATGCGCAGAAATCGAAGACGCCCGCTCCGGACGGGCCGATAATCAATATTGAATACTTCTTCGGGAACATCGCCATGTTGTCACGTCTGGTTGTTATTTAGAGGACAGGCACGAGTTTCGGTCTGAAGTCTCCGTCGTCCGGCGGCGTGAGCGCATAGGGCGGAGTGAACGGCTCCTCCCCGCTGATAAGAGTGACGCCCGACATCCGGTCCACTCTTACATGCGTGTAGGCGAGATCGGTGAGCTTGTTCAACGATTTCGATGAGGAGCTCGCGATGGCCATGAAGACTCCGCCTGAGTTGAGCAGTGCGGAGAGATAGTCCATCATTCCGTCAAGCACATTGCTGCCGTAGGTCGACTCGAGAGTGTCGAACCCTGCGACCGTAAGATACGGCTGCTTCGTATCCTGCAGGGCGAACTGAATGTTCTGCCATTTCATATCAACAGCTATGTTCTCCCCCTCTAATGACAATGCATAATCCTTCGATGCCCCAGGTGTTGCGTGTGGTTCGAGAATCCGTATATTCTTGTCGAATTGAGACGCGCTAAGGAATCCTATTATGTCGTCCCTTGAATCATCGGCGCCCGCTTTCTTTGTTGGGGCCCAGATCACGCCTCTTCCCTGCGATGCGAAATTGCATATGGCTGAGGCCTCAAC
>JAOUEZ010000154.1 GCA_029858465.1 Thermoplasmata archaeon
CTATCGGGGCGGAATAGTTCAGGTTTCTCAGGCGTGCCTCCATCGGGTAAAGGTCATGCGATGCGCCGTTTGCCTCTCTTATCATCGGCCTTTGAATGTTTATTGTAGGCGTGGCGTTCGGATCTATCTGGCCTGTCCTCTCATCCCTCTTCCTCCCGAACCTTATCTCGACCACGTTCCCGCCGGTCCTGTCAGGATCCAGCCTGAAAATCCCTCCCTCGGCATCTTCCGGGGCCGCTTTCGTGCTGTCGACAATCTTCTGCATCCGGCTGTTCGGATTATCAATGGTCGCGAGGAAATCATCGAATGAGGCTATCTGATGATTGACAATACTTCTCTCTTTGAAATACGTTTCAACAAGTCTTCTCATCGAATCACCCACGAATTATCAAGCGGTAACATACGGATATTCCGCTCGTCGGGCTCTTTCTGACTATCTTGACGATTTGGCCTTCCTCCACTGGGCCACATATCTTGTCCAGTGTCATGACACAAGGATCGCTTAACCTTATTTTGGGCAATTGATCTCGGGTCAGTTTCAGTTGTGCTAGGACCTTCTTCGCCTCGTCCTCTTTTAGAAGATGATGCTCGGGCACCAACTCATGCTCGAGCACATTAAATTCATCCGACAGTTCAATTCCCCCTATCGCATCCCGATTAAACCTGCTCATCGCCCAACCGTTTCTGACTCTCTTGTATCACCAGGCATGGCAGCCTGGCGGGCCCGCGGGGATTTTCGTGACACGTCGCTTTTCGGCAGTGTCCATTCGAACCCCGGGCCACCTGGTTAAAAGCCAGATGCTCTTTCTAGGGAGTCCTTCGACTAATCGAAAAGATTCCTACCTAGCTGAGCTACGGGCCCTGGAGCGCGGCTTCCATCAAGATGCATTAGCCTCTCGGTGTAACCCACTCTGATATTTAAAATTTATTACATTTTACAACTTATCGATGTAAAACTAGCACATTTTGACGAATTAGTATTGATTTTCGCCTAATCCAGTGTTCAATGTTCTTCATTGGAACTAATCGGTCCGCCGCGGCAGGTTGACCCATCGCCTGACCCACCAATACGCGAGATATGTCGCATTTGCGGTTACGAGCGTCATGACGATGATGTACCATATCAGGACTTCGCTGTCCATGCCGGCAAATGACGCGACAATTGTCGCAAGAGTGTTCGGAACGAGGACCGCGGTGCCCAGGATTGTGAGCCAAGTGATCGTGTAGCTCATCCGGTTGTTCAGAATCTGCAGCTGGTTGTTGTAGATCGTCTGCAGAACCTCGAGTCCTCCGGCGAGAACGGTCGACATGTGCTCGCTCAGCCCGATCTGCCTGTTCACATCGTCCCCGAGAAGGCCTATTTGAATGAGCACCTTTGGATCATCGGATATCAGTTCGGCATCACCGTATCTCAAAGTGTGCAGGACATCCAATGTCCTCCAGAGCGTGTTTAGGTAGGTGATCAATGCGTGTTTCATCTGATAAATGCTCTTCGCGACGATCATCCGGTCGACCGTTGCGTCGAGCATCATTTCCCCCATCCGGTCAGACTGCTCCTCTATCTCTCGCAGCTGGTCGAAATTCTTAGTGTTGTTCTCGTCGAGAATCCTTGCAAGCATGACCGTCAACTTATTCTCGATTTTCATATCACGGGGAAGCCGTTTCAGGAAATGATCCGCATATTTCGAGAAAATAATGAGGCGTTGGATTTTCTGGCAGTGTATGGTCACGATGAGATCCTTCCTGACAAGCACAAGCAAAGGGAATGATTTCAGGTCGAATCCCTCAATTAGGACTGCTGGGACCATTATGCCGAGCTCGGTGATGTTGTCCTCCAGCGAGGCATAGTACCCTTTGAGCAGCGTCGGGACCAGTGATGAGCTGAACCCGAGTTTTATTGCAATTTCCGCGCCCTCTCTATCGATGTCAGATACGACAAAATTCACCCATGCTAGAGTGGCATTCTTTAGAGTCGGGAGAAGGTCCTCAGGGCAGAGCCCCTGAGCCTTGACGACCTTTCCGTTTTGATCGAGTGCGATGCATATCGCTCCTAAGCTCTCCTGCAAGCATGAATTTCCCCTGTTCATCCCGGGAGAGAGATTCTCTGACGGACCCTTCTCCTGCTTGACTGGAGCAGACATATTATCCCTATTGCCAGCCATTTGCATCATCTTCTCTTATCACGGATTTCCAGACTCTGTATCCATACGGATTGCTTATTACCTTTTTCCGTCTTCGACCCCTTTTCTTCACATGCAGTAGTTCCAAAAGAAATGAAGGGGTACTGGCAGATCTTATTTCGCAAATTGAAAAACAGTGTTACTCTTGCATCTTTTGCGATTTTTGATGCATTATCAGATATAACTCGCTCTGCCATAGAATCATGATTAAATATTGGATGGCCTTTGTCCAAAAGCACAGAGGCTGAGATCATAATGATGAAAGAGAAGATTTGCACATCCTGTGGCAGGCGGCTCGCCGAGGGAAAGAGCACTGTTTTTCTCTGCCCCAATTGTGGGGAGCAGGAGATAGGCCGATGCGCCATCTGCAGGGACCAGAGCGTTACTTTTGTTTGCCCAAAATGCCAGTTCAGTGGCCCATGAGGTGTCCAATTTGGGAGATGTCGCCATTAAATATCGTATTATGCCAGATTCGACTGATGTCAATGTCGAAACGCTCGTCGAAAGAATCGGCAAATCCCTCCCGGAAGGAGTGAAGTTGCACAAGAGCACGCCAGTCCCCTTCGCATTCGGGCTGACCGCAATTGAAATCCTCGTCGTTATGAAGGATGCCGGAGGACTTTCAGACCAGACCGAGCATGCAATCTCTCAAATACCAGGCATTCAAAGCGTAGAAACCCTGGAAATGAGCCTTATCTAACACTGAGGCTCAATTAAAATTAATATTATTACAAGGGACCCTCCTAAGAACTCAAGGATCCCATTTTGCTGAGTTTTCAGGACTTAGGAAGCGGCTTGATGAATCCCTGCTTCATGAGCAACTTCGTCTCTTCCCTGGCTCTCTTGATTATTCCTTCCGCCTTCTGGAAGAGCTCTTGTTTGCTCGGTTTTATCCTTGCGACTCCTTGCTCTATTCCCTTGAGCGCAACGGCGACTGCCTCTCTCGGGAATACTTCCCACTCGTCCATCGTAGGGATGATGTACTCGGGAGACAAGCCCTTGTCCTCCGCGGTCTTGGCGAGCTCTCTCGCTGCCGCGACGCACATCTCGTCAGTTATCGTCTTGGCCTTAATGTCCAGAGTTCCTCTGAATATGCCGGGGAATCCGAGGGAGTTATTTACCTGGTTCGGGAAATCGCTCCTGCCAGTACCAACGACTGCGGCGCCTGCCTCGATCGCTTCCCATGGCCATATCTCAGGAATCGGATTGGCTACCGGGAACACGATTGCCTGATCAGCCATCAGACCGATGACCTCAGGTTTTATTGTCCCAGGTCCGGGCTTCGAGGCAGCGATCAGAACATCAGCGCCCTTGCATGCC
>JAOUEZ010000155.1 GCA_029858465.1 Thermoplasmata archaeon
ACCTCGCGGAGGGGTTGTCCACGCACTTTCACTGGCAGAAGCCATCAGCGCGATGGGCGAGGAGGTAATGCTTTTCGCGCTCAAGAGAAGGGACATCGACACTTCTCGTGTCGATTTCTATAGACCTACGGACGTGCCGTATACCCTCTTCGAATTCGATTGGCACGAGGACGTGCGGGAGAGATTAAGGTCAATGGCCGATGCGTTCATTGAGAATTTGCCGAGGGATTTCGACATTTATCACGCCCAGGATTGCGTGTGCGATACAGCTCTTCAAATGCTTGTTTCGGAGGAAGCGATAGTTCCCCCTACTGTAAGAACGGTTCATCACGTCGAGAGGTTCTCGGATCCATATCTGGCCAAATGCGAGATTATGGCTGTTAAAGCTGATACCGTAAAAACGACCGTGTCATCTTACTGGCGTAAAGAGCTGCATGAGAAATTCGGAATCGACTCGACGGTTATCCATAATGGAATCGACCTGACAAGGTTCCCTTTCAGAGATGGACACAGGGAACCTTTCATACTATTCGTTGGAGGGATGGAGGCGAGAAAGGGGCTCGAATTCGCCATCCAGACGCTCGAGATACTGGCGAGAAGAGGGAGAGACCTAAAATTAATAGCGATTGCAAAACCAGGATTCAAGGGAACGGAGACCAGGCAGTGGTTCGATCATCTGATTGACAGATGTGGATTGAATAGCAAAGTCGAGATAAGGGAGATGGTCAGCGATTCCGAACTTCGGGAACTCTATTCTCGCGCCTCGGTATTTCTTCTCCCTTCAAGAATGGAGGGATGGGGGCTTTCCATCATGGAAGCTATGGCTTCCGGATGTCCGGTAATAGCGACCCCAGTCGGAGGAGTTACAGAATTCGTGAGCGACGGAGAGACTGGCATATTGATCGATCTTGGGGATCTTCATGGGTTTGCTGGGGCGATCGAGCGATTGCTCGATGACGAGAAATTGAGAGATAAATTAACCCATTCTGCCAGAGAATCTCTTTGGAAATATACGTGGAAATCTGCGGCTGAGAAAACAATTGAACTGTATATGAAAATCATCGTTGAGAGGAAGCAGGCTACTGCTTAGGGAGATTGATGTGGAAAACGCTCCCTTTGCCAATCTCGCTCTCGACCCATAGCTTCCCGCCATGAGCTTCCACGATGCCTTTGGCGAGCGGCAATCCCAGGCCCATTCGATCCACCTGGTGCGACAGTTCTCTTGCGACTACGATATGGAATCTGTCGAATATTTTCTCAAGATCGGAAGTCGGAATTCCTACACCGTTATCGCGGACCCAGATATGGACCATCTTCCCCTCGTCCGCCAGACCTAGTTGGATTTTTCCTCCCTCGGGAGTGTATCTTATGGCGTTATTGAGGATGTTCCTGATCGCATCGCGGATCTTCCGAGCGTCGATTTTCACAAGGCTGATATCTCCGATTATGACAACTTTCAATTCCTGATGCTTTTCAGTCGCCAGATGCTTCTGTGATTCCGCAATTTCCTCGACAAGTATCTTGATCGAGGCCTCCTGCTTGATTATCTCCATGGCGCCCTGTTCAATTCTGGCAACATCCAGCATTGATTCGACAAGGTCGTAAAGTCTCTCGGTATTTGATTTGAGCGTCTTCAATTTGCTGACCATTTTCGGATCAATCTTATCTGCATATTCCGTCTGAATGAGTTCTAAATATCCTCTCATGACAGTCAAGGGAGTACGCAGCTCGTGTGATACGGTGTCGATGAATCGGGTCTTCATCTTGTCGCCCCGTTGCAACTCCTGATAAGCCTCTGTGAGGGTGTGATAGGATCTTTCAAGCTGTTGTTGCAGACGAATCCTCTGTGTCACATCAGCCATTACACCAATAATCCTTGAATCGCCGTTCTGTGCAGGCGTAGATTTGAATCTGACATGAATGTATGACACCCTGCCACTTGAGCACTTGAACCTTAGATTTTCGATGTCCACATCCTCGCCTGCAATCGCTTTTCTGACGGCATCGTCAATGCCGCTTTTCTTGAAATCTTCCGATGAGAGGAAATTCTCACCAATTAATGTATCAGCTGCTATGCCGCACCCGAGAATCAGAAGCGCCTGCTGGTTGGCATCCAGCACATTGCCGTCTGAGTCGCATATGACTATCCCTACTGGGGCAAGGTCGAATACGGACTGAATGTCGCCTCTCATAGATTTTATCTCGTTTATAACATTTACATCTTCGATTATGATATCGGCCGCCCGTAGGAACTCAAGCAAGAGGTTACGTTCTTCTTCCGTGATTTTATCGAGAGGCTTGCAGCCGCATATGGCAATCAAATCTCGCTTGTCTCTGTCGCTACTACCCGCATAGACTAGGACATCATTCATCTTGCAAGCATTTGCGATGTCCTGCATGAAAATCGGCAGTGTCGAAACATCGTGTGATATTGACATCGTCCTGGTGTCCTGCTTCTCGATCCAAGATATTGAAGATTCGTCCAGAGAGGTGTAAAATTGGTTGCTCGACAATTGCTTGGTCGACCCTAGAACAGAAATGGTTCCGTTTGCTCTTCTGTATCTGAGGGAAAACACCCCTTGGCAGATGCAAATCTTGTTCAGTTCTTCCTCGATGATTCTGCATACTCCCGATACATCTCTTTCTTCCTTAATTGCAGAATAGAGATGCATGAGAGATTCTGAGATTGAAAATTTCTGGGAGATCATATCGTGGTTCAAATATCGGCCTCCGGTCGAGGTTTTCGATATCGCACTTTGTGCAATGTATGCTTATTGCTGTTCAATCGGACTTAGACCTGAATAACTGAATTACTAAAAAAATCTCTTGTCTGAATATCTTAAGCTGAAAAATAGCCGTTGGCGGTATTTCTCATAATTCAACTTTTCCCTTTGATAGTAGCTTTTCCAGGGCGCTTTCTGCAGCCTTGTCCAGCTTATCCTTGTCTTGCAGCTCCTTTCTGGCCGCCTCGTTGATATCGGATATCGCGCGTCTCTGCTCCTCTCGATCCTTCCTTTTGGTAGCTCTGATTTCCAAAATTTTTTCTCGCATCTCCCGAGCTTTTGCATGCTGCTGATCTGCCGAGTCTCTTATATCCATATATTCCTGGTGCTTCTTGTCCGCTGCACCGATAATTATGCTGATTTCGTTCACGACCTCTCTGATATGCTCATCGGTCAATTTTCTCTCGTTGACATGTACGAGCAAATGTTGATGCTCGGCATTTGCTAGCCTGAATGCCTCATCAATAGTCTCGTCTATCTCGCTCAGTGACATCTTGATCTCTTTTTGATCCTTGGCAATGGCTTCAAGATGACTGATCTGCTCATAGAGCTTCTTTATCCTCTTGATTATCTCCGCCTCTTTCTCCAGAGGCCTAGGGATTGTCTGTTGCTCCATTTCCAGCTTCTGCATTTCCCGTTTCGCATAGCTCAGGTCTGATCTGACATCTCCGTTCAGAGTTCCTCGTAGCTTCTTTTTCATC
>JAOUEZ010000156.1 GCA_029858465.1 Thermoplasmata archaeon
TTCATCGTCGCGCATTCGGGAGGGGTATACTCCGTCCCAGAAATCTCCCCGGAGATGTGTCTAACCTGATATTCGCTCTTGCCCACATCAAAGTCGGGCGCGGTCGAAAACATCTCGATTATTCTGCTAGCATCCATGCCGAGCGTGTGCAGGAAAGCGGTGATAGCAAACCTCGCTGTGTGCGGCACGTTCTCCCCAGCCCTCGTCATTGTGAGAATAGTCCTCATGCACGGAGGGAAGGATGCATCGTCGATCGGGCCAAGCTCTCCGGAGACATACTCTTTTCTTTTTGACTCTAGCTGCATCGAGAAAATCTCAGCATCTTTCTTGAAGACGGAGAGTATTTTGTCGTTGACTGGCCTAGGGAGTTCGGCATTGATCTTATCGTAAAGCAGCTGACGTATTATTCTCGCAAGCCTTTCCTTTGATACTTTGACCATACCGTTGAATATTTCCTGATTGACAAGTTTCCATTCCTTTGCCCTTATCGATGATGTCGCAGATAGAAACGAGCCGAAATGTATCATCAATCTCCTACTGCCATCTTGTTCAACTTCCAATCCAAGTTCTTTCGCGTTCTCGACGACAAGGTCGATATCCTCTTCGGCCAGTCTGCTTTCGAGCAGCATCGCTTCTCCGAGGGCGTATCGGCTGATCAGATATCTGTCTCCAGTGCAGGAGACCAGCATCCGCGCAATCGGATAGCTGAGCATTTCCTTGAGCTGATCCATCTCTTTCGCGAGCGGCACTGAGGAAACTTTGCCTTCCTCAATCGCCTCTCTCACCCTCTCCTTGCCCCGTGTTCTCGATGTTTCATAGGCTATATCGGTCAATAGGTCGTCAATCGAGATATCTTTCTCCTTCAGAATCTTGGCTGCTCCTTCTAGGAATGGATACTTCGCAAATAATCTGATGCTGCTCAGTGCATCCTCTCCTTCACATCGAGATTTGCATATCTCGCGACGATATCGGCTGCCTCATCGCTGTCGAGCGCCTTTCTGAGATTGGTCAAATTCACTATCGGACGTGCAAGTACAATTCTTCTTGCCCTCTTTTCACCTATCATCGGGAGCGATGAAAGTGCTGCCATCGGAACCTTGTTGACAGCAAGTGGATACTCCACTGCCGAAATACTCCTGTAACCATGCGAGGTGACCATTACATCGATGAAGCGGTCAAGCCCGCATTTGTAAGGGAGCCCTACAAGTAGAGGATACGTCCCGACCTGTCGGCCGAACGTGATGTTGCCCTCATTGAGCTCGAGATATACATCTCTTAATATCGCTCCTGCCGGGACGATTTTTTCCAGCATGGGACGGTCGATCTCTCGTCTTACCCATTCTTTGAAATTTATGAAATTGGATCTGTGGACAGCTGTACCAGGGAATGATTCTCTGGATGAGATGACTTGTCGTATGTTGATCCGTCGAAGGAGAAGTTTCTTCCTCATAACATCGAGAAGAAATTGTCTATTGATATCGAATGTTTTCTTCGATTCACCTCTTAGCCCGCAGAGGAAATTCAACCCGGGCAAGAGCATGGGCAGACCTGTCGGTCCGATAGCAGCGCCGACCTCGTTCATCAGCTCAATCGCCTTGGTCGTCTGATCCGTAGTAGCGTTCAGATTATTCTGTTCGGCGACGACTGGATCCGCGCTTTCGAGCCCGAAAGCAAGAACGTTCCCCGAGGTGCAATATCTCACAATGCTCTGCATGATTCTCCTCGACTCATCGGGATGTTCCGCCATGACTGCCGGGTTTGCATTGTCGAGATGAAGGATCTTCGGATTAGCGGCATCTCTGATACCTCTCAGGAGATAATCTATCATTCCTGGGCTCGGACGAGGAGTCTCCGATTCGCCGACACCTTCGGCCATGTATGAGATTAGGCATGATTGCCCGCCTACCCTGATATTCTTCACCCCTGCCTTAGAAAGGGCTCTTGCTTCGGAAATCACCGAGTCCGGATTCCTGAATTGCACCTCGCCGAATCCGGGTTCGATGCAGAAAGAGCAGCCACCAGATCGATACCTTATACAGCCGCGATATGTCTGCAACTCTGCTATCAGAGGCCCTCGGATATCAGGATGCTGCCTGCATATCTCCGCGCCCAATATGGACCAATGGTCATATTCGTCAAGCGACCTCCTCCTGTCAATGAACCTGCCTGTTCTGACGAACTCATAGACGGATGCCTCGACATCCTTGCTGACAACAAAGTCAAATGCCATTCTGAGATAATCGTCAGCAAAATAGGCTGCCATCGGACCGGCGAGCATCTTTGGTGATTTAATTTTCGAAGCAATATCTATTATCTCGCGCCTCGAGGCAGGAGATCCCCTGAGATATTTGCCGGGCACCGCGGTCCCTGCTATTGCGATGAAAAGATCTGCATCTGGTATTTTCCGACCCAATCTAATCTCATCAATCGTTATCAAGCTGACCTCTGCTTCCTCTGAAAAAGCTGCGCCTGAAGCAGCTCTTGGATAGGGCGAGATATAAGGAGGTACCCCCAGGCACGAAGGTTCGTCGACATATCCGTCCAGAATTGTGATTTTCATGACATTCCTGATAATCTTCAATAAGTATCTGAAATTTCTGCAATTGTATGCTAGATATCTACTTATCCAAAGAATTGATTCGAGTTCTTGCCTACTGAAAGACGAATATAGAAGGCAAGATTTCGATATTCGTCATATATGAAACGGGAGGCGCTATTACCATGACCGCTAGCGGAAAACCCGCAAAGAAAAAGTTTGAAAAGGTCGATATTGAAAAACTGAAGGCGAAGGCGTACGAACCTGCGCGACTTGCAACGATTTATCACCCATATTATGAGGGGAAGATAGAGGTAGTGCCTAAGTGCGTTATAAGGGACTTCAACGATTTTGCTATTTGGTATACGCCAGGAGTGGCGGAGCCGTGCAAATTAATCAATAAGAACCTCGAAGAGGCATACAGGCAGACTAATAAATGGAACAACGTGGCAGTCATTTCCGACGGCACGAGAGTTCTCGGCCTTGGTGATATCGGTCCGGAGGCAGGATTGCCAGTCATGGAAGGAAAGGCTCTTCTTTTCAAGTATCTGGGAGGCGTGGACGCTTTCCCGATTTGTCTCAGAGAGAAGGATCCTGACAAGATAATCGAGATAGTGAAGGCTCTTCAGCCGAGTTTTGGAGGAGTGAACCTCGAGGATATCTCGCAGCCGAAATGCTTCAGGATACTCGACACCCTCAGAAAAGAGTGCGAGATACCTGTCTGGCACGACGACCAACAGGGAACTGCTGCGATAATCGCCGCTGGGACGATAAATGCTCTCAAGCTGGTCGGTAAGAAGATCGGTGAGGCAAAGATTGTGCTCTCTGGCGCGGGTGCGGCGAACATTGCCACCGCGAGAGTCCTGAAGGTCGCTGGAGTGAACCTTAGGAACATCGTAATGCTAGA
>JAOUEZ010000016.1 GCA_029858465.1 Thermoplasmata archaeon
CTGCTGGCAAGGAGATGCTCCCGATTTCCGACGCGCTGTGGGTCAATACGCCTTCCGGGACAGGGATTCCGAAATCCCTGAAAAGCTGCTTACCTTCCGCTTCAAGAAGGTTCATTTCACCTACCCCTATGAATCGAATCTATCAGCTCGATATAGTAAGTTTGCTTCGACAAGTGTTTTATTCTATCCAAAGGTTTTATCATCTGGCGGAAGATTTTCTGCGAAAGTATTAATTCGATGCAACAACATCAAATAGACCAGATGGCCGGCAGAGAAATTAGATATCAGACCATAATGATGCTCACTGCCATTGTGGCCGTTGTGCTTATCTCCACCGCTGTTCTAATTACTGGCCAATCTCCCGAAGTCCAGATTTTCATCGTGCTATTGAACTGCATTCTGATCGGAATGAATGTCATTGGATTCTTCCTGGTCTGGGGATCCTTGGCGACCGTCGTCGATGAAGTATTCGTGATGACTCCGTCGGGCATGCTTTTAAAGCATTACAGCAGAAGGCTCAGGCCGGATCGGGATGAGGATATCCTTGCTGGCATGCTTACCGCCGTTCAGAATTTCGTGAAAGAATCATTTGATACCGCGGGCGGCAAACTGAACGAAATCAGGTTCGAGAACTATGACATCATCATTTCCTACAGCGACAATCTCGTACTTGCTGCCGTGATATCCACCAAGCATCCTCAGAAGCTCAAGGAAAAATTGACCAGCGCAGCTGACGAGATCGAGAAAGTCTATGGGAATAAGCTTAGAGACTGGAGCGGCGATCTTTCGGAACTCAAGGACATCGACACTGTCATGAAGAAGCTTCTTGGCCGGGTGTAGGCACAATATACATTGGATTCTCAGCCGATGACGTCATAATCGCAAGCATGAAGTAGATTCCATTCACTACTCCTTTTGCCTATGGAACTGAAAGAGATACTGAAGAAGATAGTCCTGCTGGGAGATGGTGGGGTCGGAAAGACCTCGATGATCGCCCGGTATGTGGTCGATCGATTTGATGACAAATATATAGCGACAATCGGGACAAAAGTCTCCAGAAAGGATGTCCAGCTTGTCTATCCTAATCTGATAGTGAATCTTCGGATGATGATTTGGGACATTCTCGGACAAAAGGAATATTCCAAGATAAGGAGTGCGAGCTTGACTGGCGCTCAAGGGATAATCCTTGTCGGAGATCTGAGCAGACCCGAAACGATAACATCGTTGGACGAGTTCTGGCTGCCAGAGACCTCGAAGATAGTCGGACATCTTCCGACAATCTATGTGGGGAACAAGCTCGACCTCGTGAGCGAGGAAAGCCCATCGTCAAAATTATTGGAGACATCCGCGGCTAAGAAAGGTGCCCCCGTCTTTTTAAGCAGTGCGAAGACGGGCAAGAATATCGAATTGGTGTTTCGAACCATCGGAGAGATGCTCGTATCCGATCTTGTTCTATCTGCTAGGAAGGAAAAAGACAACCTGCCAAAGACCCTAACCGAGGCTGTGGATTTCATCATCCAGGATTTCTGTGCCCAATACGGCGATCTCGAGAAGGCTATGCTGATAGTCCAGCATCAGTTCGCAGAGGCTAAAATCGATATACGGAACCCCAAATATGACTCAATCCTCGACGGGCTGGACAGGTTGATGAATGCGGAATCAATCGCGCTTAGCGAGACCGTGGCCAGAGTGAATTACGATGAACGAAAAAAGCTCATTGAGCATTTCAAGAAATGAAAACGCATTTGCACATCGAATGGATTACCGTGCCAAAGCTTGACAGATTAGTCTTGTAACAGGCAAATGTTTTAGATACTTCCTGTTTCTCGCATTTTCATATGGATGTCCAGGCCTTCCAAGGGATCGGGTTCGAGTGCAATTCATATCTTGTAAGGGACAAAAAGTGCATACTTGTCGATGTCGGAACCGACCAGAACATAGACCTCCTTGTCAAATCTCTAATGCGCGATGGATCGCCCGATAGAATAGACAAAATTGTACTTACACACACTCATTTCGATCATGCTGGTGGCGCTAATAGGATGAGCGAAATCACCGGTGCGGAGATATTCGTCCATCCGTCGGAGGGCGAGAGGATGTCCTCCGGGGACCTCTCGGTTACAATATCTCGTCTTTTTAGCGGCAATATGGACCCGTTCGACTGGAAGCCGATCGACGAAGGTTCAAAAATTGATGTCGGCTCGACAGAATTAAGTGTTCTTCACCTTCCGGGACACTCGGAGGGAAGCATAGGACTTTGGCATGAGGCAAGCCGATCTCTTATCGCGGGGGATACTGTGTTCGCCGATGGAGGCATAGGCAGATATGATTTGCCGACCGGCGATTTCGTATCTCTCAAGTCCTCAATTAGCCGATTGGCTGGCCTAAAGGTCAAGAATCTATATCCTGGTCATGGAAGAATAGTGCTCGAGAAAGGTCATGAGCACATCGTTGAATCTCTCGGATATGTTAGTGGTGGTGCCTTATGAAAGTGATATCGTGTCCAAACAAGGGCAAGAAATGTAATGAATGCGTTCTCAACAATTCCGATTTGGAGAATGTCTCGAAGGTCATAAAGACCGGGGGACTAGTTGTCTATCCGACAGATACCCTCTACGGTATCGCTGCAGATCCCTTCAACGATTCTGCAGTGAAGAAAGTCTATCTTTCAAAGAATAGACCTTTCGATATGTCTCTGTCTGTTGCAGTATCCGATGTCAGGATGCTCGAAAGCGTCGCAGTCCTTAACGACGCTGCGCGAAAGCTGATATCGAAGTTCCTTCCGGGCCCTCTGACAATCCTTCTCACGAAGAAACCGACTATCTCGGACCTGTTGTCCTCGGGCGATAACCTGATTGGAATCAGGATTCCTGATCACCCGTTTGCGCTTAGGCTCATAAAGAAAGTCGGACCGATCACTGCTACCAGTGCGAATCATCATTCCAAACCGGACCCAGTGACCGCAGAGATGGCGAAGAAGGATCTCGGCTCTTCCGTAGATTACTATGTGGACTGTGGCAAGACAAGATATCAGACTGGATCCACGATCATCGATGTCTCCGAGGGGGACGTTGAGATTTTGAGGGCAGGCGTCATTTCGAAGGAGGAGATTATCAACGCCCTCGGTAGACGCTGAGACCGTCGAGGATTATGTCCGGGCGGGAAAAATAGCAAAGGACGCTCTTTCTCTGGCAAATGATATTGCTAGGGAGGGGACACTGCTCGTCGAATTGGCGGAAAAGGTTGAGGGACTGATTAAGGCCAAGGGCGCCAGATGCGCATTCCCCATCAACATATGCGTGAACTCGCAGGCTGCGCATTATACCCCGCTGAAAAATGACTCTCTGAGGTTCTCGAGAGGGGATCTCGTCAAGCTGGATGTCGGCGTGCATGTAAACGGCTGCATTGCTGACACTGCCACAACCGTCGAGATTTCCACTTCTAATTGGAACGATTTGTTGAGAGCATCCTCTGACGCTCTCGATTGCGCATTAGAAATGCTTGTGCCCGGCATTGAAGTCTCTTCCTTGGGTGCTGCCATTGAGAATGCTATATCAAGCCATGGCTTTCGACCGATCAAGAATCTCACAGGACATAGCATGGAGAAGAACAATCTTCATGCAGGAATAACGGTTCCAAATATCACCTCGCGTGATAGATCATCATTGAAGCCCGGCATGGCAGTGGCGATCGAACCATTCGCCACAGATGGCAAGGGGCAGGTCGGGGACGGAAAAGGCGGGAACATTTACCGCGTTATAAGAGAAAGAAAACTGTCAAAAGATGATGCCAATGTTTTCTTAAAGGATGTAGTGAAGAATCACGATCATTTGCCATTCGCATCAAGATGGTGTGCAGAGTTCTCGGACGATTATCTGTCGCTCATTAAGAAACATTGGATGCATAGAAATCTGAGAAGCTATGCAATACTTTCCGAAGTAGCGGGAGGCATGGTCTCTCAAGCCGAGCATTCTGCTCTCTTTCTTGATGATTCCGTGTTGATCTATACGCGATGAGCTCCGATTTCAGCATCGATCAGATCGAATCAAGGTTCGCTGGCATCACCAATTTATGAATTAATTTTGCCACCGTTCTTAACACTGTAATAGAAATGGTATTTGGATAGGTGGAGAGGCAACACAACACCTCCTTTTTCGAAAAACATGTGGGTGGTTCGAATTCTGGAGGAAATGGCGAGGTGTGTTAATGATGCCTCTCCTTTTTGACGCATGCTCCCTCTGCGCATGCAATAACAAGACATTATTCAATAGTATTAAAGTTTTGTTTCAAACAATACTAGAATGCTATTCATCTTTCAATTTAGAATTAAATCGATTACATGCGATTTGATTGCATCATCGGAAAAACTGGAGCACTTTTATCTCTCTGAAAAACATAAAGTCGAGAATATATCCGAAGACAGTCTGTTTCTAATCGATATTGCAACAGAAATTACATACTGGTAAGCCGATATTTCAAAGTCTTGATTTTATCCTTTCCGATGGAAGTTTTATTTATCGCAATCCTCCTTCTCGAAATCGTAGCGAGGGTAGCCAAGCCAGGTCAAAGGCGACAGACTCAAGATCTGTTCCAGAAGTGGTCCGCCGGTTCAAATCCGGTCCCTCGCACTTCTCAATGTCCCGAATGAATGTATGTCTTCAGACTCTTGATCTGATAAACGACATTAGGCACTGAGAGGCGACAGATCCGGAAGAGTCTTCATTAAAATAGATACTAACTACAGATATTCTACCTGCAACACAATTATCCGTTTTCTGCAAGGAATTGTTCCAGAGACATCAAAGGGGCCTGAACAGCCTCGGAGGTATCCTTTCCGATGATTCCGGTTCCGGCAAACTGGGTGCCCGCCTTCTCTGCGGCTTTAAGGATATTCTCACAGTTTTCACCTTTCTTGATCATATCGCTAAGAAGGTCTGCATTTGGCCTGAGCAGTGGTCTTGAGAGTCTAGCATCGAACGCCTTTGCCATGAATTCAAATGTTTTCACGACGAGATCGAAGTTCTCGATCCCCCAATAGGAACAGGAGGAGACCAGCGCAATCCTTTTCAATTTCATTTCCTTTTTTCTACTGGGCAGGAGCGAACCCTCTCGGCGAACCACTTTAGGTTCAAACAGCGGCATTGTTCTATTGAACAGGTTTTGGAGCTCCCCCGGCAGTTTGGCATAGACCGGAGCGCCGAAAACCCAATAATCGGCCTCGCTCATCCTAGCAAGCAACTCGGGCATGTCGTCATGATAATGGCATTTGCCCGGAGTCTTTGACCAGCATTGGAAATCTCCGATGCACGGCTCGATTTTGAGCTTTTTCGTATATAGAAGCTCTACATTTGCACCCGTCTTTCTCATGCCGGCTATGAATGGATTCAGGATTAGTGCGGTGTTACCATTCTCCATCCTCGGACTGCAGTTGAACGCAAGGACCATCACCATTAAATTCCCCCTGATTACGCTCTTTAGATTAGTCGATGAGATATCCGAAGCAATAAATGATACCTTCGAACAAAGTCACAATGGCGAGGATATGCTGGATGCATCTAGGATAACCAGCCAATCTCTCACATTATCTCAGAAAACAGGTGCGTGGAGACCCGCCTTCAAGATGGAGTGCCTGATGGAAATATCTCCAGCAAGTTCGAGAACAGCGGAAATCCCAAGGAGCAAGGATGCGATTGCTCCTTCTGATTCCATCTGATGCATTGCTGTCAGAGCCAGAGGTATCATGAGCCCAGCAAGTATTGAAAGGCCGATAAAGAAGAAAGCGGTTCGGCTGAACAACAGTCTCCGCAACGATTCCTTCGCTGTAATATCCGAGCTTGCGAGGTTGATGATATAGAAGGCAACAAGTGCTCCCATAGCTGCGAGAAGGACCAGATCGAGTGAGACAATCGACTCAACACTCAGGGAGGCATCGCTGTCGAAAATGAAAGTGATAGCAGTCATGGCAACTCCTCCAGCAATGGCGTATGCAAAGAACATGACCGGCAAGAGCATCGTGTGCCAGGATGATATGGATTTGCAGGACGCAAGCACAAACCCGTCATAGATCATCACAATGAATGCGGCCATTAATGCAACCGCCAAGATCAGTTTTCCCAACAGATCCTCTGTCGTCCAAGGTAACCAATCGAACCCGTAAAGCGGAGCAAGATATCCTCCGCCGAAGATTATCAGGATCACCATAAATATCAGGCCGCGACTGATCCACGAGGTTCTCGGCTTGAGGAATAATCTGAAAAACCTAGTGGGTCTGCCCAGGTAAATTAGGTGAGCAGCGCTCTTACCGACTGCGACGAAAAGTAGACCTATGAGAGCACTCAGCGGATAGTTGAATATCCACGTTGACACTACAAATTGGCCGGCGCCGATGCCTCCGAGGAACAGGGCGATCAGGAGAGCGCCGTCTCTGATCTTCCTCCTGCCTCCGAATCCCCACTCTTGTTGCAGGCGTGGGGCGCACATCATCTCTCTGTTCTGAACCTCGGGCATTTTCTCACCTTGATGGCAGATAGTAGACGCACGGATCCGTTCCGAGCTCTTCTTTGAGGCGGAACCCCCGCCGTTTCTTGATCAATCTTGATGCTTCGCTTTCAGGATCGTCAAGGTCGCCGAAAGTCCTCGCCTCTGCGGGGCACGCCTCAACGCAGGCGGGCTTCAGATCTTTTTCAAGTCTTTCCGAACAGAAGTTGCATTTTGTAACGACCCCTCTGTCGTTTTCTGCAAGCCATTTCTTCTTGGCGTATTCAGCATATTTTGATGAGGGCTGGTCCTTGCCCGTGAAATAGTCCTTCCATTTCTCGACGAAGTATCTTGCACCGTAAGGGCAGGCGACAACACAGTATCTGCATCCAACGCACAGTTTGTTGTCGACGACAACGATGCCGTCTTCCCGCTGCTTCGTCGCCCCGGTGGGGCAGACATCCTTGCATGCGGGCTCCTTGCAGTGCATGCAGAGGACAGGCAACGGCTGCCTATTGACGACAGGATACTTTCCGCTCTCTGATCGAAGCACCTTCGCCCAAAAAACCTTGGGAGGCGTTTGATGCTCCGCCTTGCAGGCTATTACGCAACCGAAGCAGCCTGTACACCTCTTCAGGTCGATGACAAGACCGTATCTCACCATCATGACCCCTCGCTTTTGTACAGTTTGACCGCTACGCAGATGTCCTGTCCAAGGCTCAGGGGGCATGTGTGCTCCTTGTCGACCTCTATGAGCTCGTTGAAGAACACTCCTTTTCCCTTTGCAATCGGCTGTCCCTTGGCCCAATGTCCGGCGCAGGCGGCTATGCCAACATGATCAGGTTTGATTCCTTCTGTGAGATATACCCTACCCTGGGTCTTGTGCCCTTTCGTGTTCTCCAACCAGACGACATCCCCGCTCTTCACACCTTTTCTCTTCGCGGTATCGGGGTTCAGCTGTATCGTATAAGTGTAAGGGTCATTCTCTGAAATCTCGTTCAGCCATGGGTTCTCCATCGTCATCGAGTACGTGTGCAGTGCCGAGCGCCAGTAGAACGCCAGCAGGTCGTGCTCGGAGTTCTCTGACGTCTGCGTGGTATATGATGGACACGGATGATAGTCCGGAAGAGCGGAATGGAAGCTCCAATCGACCAGATCCGGAACGCCGTACTTCTCAGCGATCGCCCTGCTCTTTCGTCCAGCTTTAATTATCCATTCAAGGTAGACTGGAACTCTGACATCGGAAAACGCCCTCCAGTATACCTCCTCGACTCTTTTAGGCCATTTGAGGTATCCGTATTGTTTGAAGAACTCTAGCCCCTTGTCGTCCCCGAATTTGTCCCGAAGTATCGTATCCATTATCTTCTCGAATTTGAGAGGTTCCTTGGTGTTCCATTTGTTTTCCGGCTTCAAATAACCGCCGTAAGCGCGATTAATCCACTCATTGAGCGCCTCGTAGTATCTCTCCCTGAGCCCGAGTCGCTCGCTCATCTCCAGTATCACATCTACCATCGCCCTCCTCTCGGGCTTTGGCTCTACGGCCGGCTGGCGAATCGCCCATATCCAATCGCCAAGTCCGGTGCTATGGCAGGAGACACCGACGGTCGGGAAAGTCGTGGAGACTGTGTATCTCTCCAGGAAGCTTGTGTCTGGCAGAACGAGGTCAGCGACCGCTTCCTCGAACTCTGATGCGAAGATGTTGAAAGATATGATGAATCTGAACTTCTTCAGGAAATGGTCCAATACCTCGTGCGGGTTTCCTATGGACATTATCTGATTGCTCGCGAAGTTCAGCATCACATCTGGCCTGTAAGGTATCTTGAACTTGGTCCAGAGTTCCTCGTTGTTCTCCCACATCATGATGGTTGTATAAGTCGGAACATAGAACATGTCCTGGAGGTCCAATCTCTCAGGTGGATCATGAGGATCCTTCGGGGGATATGGCAAGTGCGCATATGGCCAGCTCTTCGCGACAAGAAGCCCATCCCTGTCGGGTTCGACATTGAATCCTAATCTTCCCGTGCCGGGATATCCGAGATGTACGGGCGGACCGAAGGCGAGCGCGCCGCCGGGCATGTCTCCGCATCCGATTATATGATTGAGAAGGATAAGAGATACGCATTGCCATGCCTGGTTGTAGTGTCCGCCAGCTCCTCTGAAATAAATTGAGGCAGCTGGCCGATAGGGCAGCTCATGGCCGTCAATCATTATCGTGCTGCCTATGCGCGCCTCCTCGCCGAACTCCTTGGCGACGCGCCGTATCGTGTTCGCTGGCACATCGGAAATCTTCGAAGCATACTCTGGAGTGTACTTCTTGATATGATTCCTGAGGATCTCGAGTGATGTCTTGCACTTATCCCCGTGTGCCTCATGATCTCCGAAAAGCGCCGCGTCTTTCAGATTTTTGTCGTTGAAAGGTATCGCTATTTTCTCGATGGGATCCCAGACAAGCGGCAGGTCTGTTTTCTCATCGCGTGCATATAGGCCGTCGGTGCCAACCAGATAAGGAGCGTTGGTCTTTGTCTTCAGGTACTGGGAATCGAAAATCTTATACTCGTTTAGCAGCAGGTTTGTCATTGAAAGTGCGACCGCCGCATCGGTCCCGACCTTTATCGGGACCCACTCCTCCGCGGCGGATGCCTGAGCGCTTTGGAAAGGGTCGAAAACTATCAGCCTCATGCCCCGTTCTCTCGCGTCGGCCGCCTGTTTCATCGCTACCAAGGCAGCATGACCAGCCCCGTGTCCCTTCGAGCACCCCCAATAGATGGCCAGGTTGCAATATTTGTAATCCGGAATGACGGACCATGAGGCATGGTACATCCCGGCGACCATGTGCGGCCCATTCCCACAGTGAAGTCCTCCTCCTGCGACGTAATAATTCGGCGTGCCGAACGCTCGCTGGAAACAGATGATGTTGTACGCTCGCTCGCTTGGAAATGTGGGCGTGGAACAGCAGTAGAGTCCTCTACGATCCCTGTTGAGACAGTCCCTGAGCTTCTCCTCCATGATGTCGAGCGCCTCAGCCCAGCTTATCCGTTTGAATTCCGGATCGACATCGAGCCCTTTCTCAGGATTGGTCCGGAGAAGCGGATAATCTAGTCTGTTCGGATCATAGAGCTGCATTATGCTCGAGATGCCTTTTGCGCAGACATTTCCATAGCCCTGCGGTGAGTCGGGCTCTCCTTCTATTCCAACCACAATATCGTCGCAAGTCCGAGCTCTTATTGTGCAGGTACCGTAGCACATGCCACAACTAGTCTTAACAACTTTTTCCTTCGAGTTCGGAGGGCTCATAATATCTTCTTCTCTCGCTCGTTGTTGAAGTCAGATTTTGTTCTTTTTAATCGATATTCTCTCAATGTGCATAGACCTTTCCGTTCTGCTCAAAATCTTGCATATCCTTTTTCTCCTACTGCAGATATGACCAATACGAAGCAAAATGACGAAAAAACCGGAAACAAAGACGATAAACATCGTCCGCATAAGCAAAAATCATGTTACTAGAACTAAAGACTCGGTCGTCAGGGAATTTCCTTTTACCATCATCTATAACGATGTCGAGCTTGTCACCCTCTTGTGCTCTCCTAAGAATTTGGATTATCTCGCAACAGGATTTCTGTTCGCTGAGGGACTGCTCAATGACAAGAAGGATATCAAGAAGCTTTTTGTCGACGAGAAGAAAGGCGTCGCATGGGTGGAGACGAAACAGACAAAGAAGACACCAGAAAATCCTCTTTCTAAAAGGTTCATTACGACAGGTTGCGGCAAGGGAATATCTTTGACCGGGCCTTTCCTCAAAGGCAAAAATAAGATTCAAACGAAGATTAGTTTTCGCTCGGACGATATCCTCGCCATGATGAAATTATTCCAGCAAAAATCCGAGATTCACAAGCTTACTGGTGGGATCCACAGCGCGGCGCTATGCGATGCGAAGAAGATCCTTGTGTTTAGCGAGGACCTGGGCAGGCACAGCGCCATTGACAAAGTCCTCGGAGAATGTCTTCTCGGGGAGATCCGCATGAGCGGCCGAATCATGATGACTAGCGGAAGGATCTCCTCCGAGATATTGATGAAGATCGCGAGGGCTAGAATACCACTCATTGTATCGAAATCAGCTCCGACCGATCTAAGTGTGAACCTCGCGGACAAGCTCGGGATAACCCTCGTCGGCTTCGCGAGAGGAATGCGGATGAACATCTATTCCCATGACTGGAGGATTGTTTCCAGTGGACGGAGATGAGATATTTCCGTCGGAAATTTGACGGATTCGTTGCATTGTCGAGTCGGGTTTCAAAACTCTCACCGCGAAAGACGAGTCAATAAGGCTTTTATATGAATTCAGTCATTGGCGGACTACTCAGGTTCAATTAAGGACCTGGAGACAAGCACTCCCTATTCAGCAACTCCTAAATAGGAGTGGGACGCTAGTAAAAACGTTCCTCTGAGGGGAGGTTGTTTAGTGCACCCGATTACGCAGCTTGCGTTTTCGGGGAAGGGTAGAGACATAGCGAGACGAAGGGCTCGCCATTGTCGATGAATACCAGTCATATGCAGATCAGAACGTGTGCATGAGTCGTACACGCCTGCGGCTTGCTACACCGTTTGGGGAATGGCTCGGCTCGAGTGCTGATGAAGGCCGTGCCAAGCTGCGATATGCGCGGGGTAGGCGCAAGGAGCCTGTGAACCCGCGATTGCCGAATGGGACTTCCTTCTCCTTCGGGAGAGATCCGTGAGGATCGGATACGAGGGGAATTGAAACATCTTATTACCCCCAGGAAAAGAAATCAACCGAGATGCTGTTAGTAAGGGCGACCGAACACAGCACAGGGCAAACTGAATCCTCCTGAGAAATCAGGCGGAGATGTGGTGTTGAAGACCCTGGGTACTTCCTAACCGTCCAACTCGAAGTCGTCTGGAACGACGCACCATAGAGGGTGAGAGTCCTTTAGAGGAACGATGGAAGGAAGATTCCGGGAGTTCTTGAGTAACGTGCACCGGATATTGCGCGTGAATCTGGGAGCCATTTGCTTCCAACCCTAAATACAACTCGAGTCCGATAGTGCAGTAGTAGTGTGAACGAAAGCTGAAAAGTACCCTTTGCGGGAGGTTAAAAGGGCCTGAAACCAGACGGTTATTTGCTTACAAGGCATGGAAGGGACGAAGTGCGCAAGCATGGACCAGTGTCTTGTTATCCGTTTTGAATAACGGGCCAGGGAGTTCGGACCAATGGCGAGGTTAAGTGGTTCAACCACGAAGCCGAAGGGAAACCGATATGTCCGCAGTCCGCAAGGACGAGGGACGAGGTGTGCTCGCCTGTAGTCATTGGTGAGAGACCCGAAGCCAGTTGATCTATGCGTGGCCAGGTTGAAGCCTATGGAAACATGGGTGGAGGACCGTACCGGTGTTGAGGTGCAAATCACTCGGATGAGCTGCGTATAGGGGTGAAAGTCCAATCTAAACTGGGTATAGCTGGTTCCCCCCGAAACTACTCGCAGGTAGATCTCAGACGAGACGGATGATGAGGTAGAGCGACCGATTGGGGGCTTAGGGGGAGAAATCCCTCGGTCCCCTGTCAAACTCCGAACTTGTCATCGTCGTAGACTCTGGGAGTGAGCGCGTGAGGGGTAAGCTCCACTCGCGAAACGGGAACAACCGGAACTTGGGTTAAGGTCCCTAAGTGTTGGCTAAGTGTGAACGGCTAAAAGGAGTCGACAGCCAGAAACAACTGGGATGTGGGCTTAGAAGCAGCCATCGTTTAAAGAAAGCGTAACAGCTCACCAGTCGAGGTTATCGGCCCTGAAAATGGACGGGGCTAAGCCAATCACCGATACCCAGGGACACCGAAAGGTGATTCAGTAGGGGGGCGTCGGGCGCGAGCGGAAGCTCGGTGGTGACATCGAGTGGATCGCGTCCGAATGAGGATCCTGGTGGGAGTAGCAGCAAAGAGTGGTGAGAATCCACTCCGCCGTAGGGGCCAGGGTTCCTCGACAATGTTCATCAGTCGAGGGTTAGTCGGTCCTAAGGCGTTCCTTAACCGAGAACGTCGAATGGGAAGCAGGTCAATATTCCTGCACCATCGCAGTCTTTGCGCAAGCATTGACGCATGGGGATATTTCGAACAGACTCGTCTGTCTGTCCAAGTGTATAGGCCGATGGAGAACCGTAATGGTGAGAAGTTGGCAAAAGCATGAGTGGGAGGGCGAAAGCCCCCTTCGGATGATTCCTTGTGCCAGTGAAAAGATGTTTGTTTACAACTGTGGTGTCCGTACCTAGAACCGACACAGGTGCCCCTGGATGAGTAGTCCAAGGCGTGACGGCGTAATTGAGGCGAGGGAACTCGGCAAATTAGCCCCGTAACTTCGGGATAAGGGGTGCGAGACATGAGGATGTCTCGTCGCAGTGACTAGGGCGCTCCGACTGTTTAACCAAAACATAGGTCGCAGCAAGTTCGAAAGGATGTGTATTGCGGCTGAAGCCTGCCCAGTGGCGGTATCTGAAAGCTCTGTACAAGGGGACGAAGGACCGCTAAACGGCGGGGGTAACTCTGACCCTCTTAAGGTGCAATTATATAATTATGCGCCTTATTAAAATTCGGCTATATGCTGGAACACCTGAGAATCCTACACTACTCGATAATAAATAAGAAAATAAAAATCGAGTGAAAATGTGATAGGTGCAGGCAATCAGCAGGAAAGACTGAGAACGAAGCTCAGAATCCTCAGAGACTGTAAGCCGGACACTGAGAACAGCAGTGAAGATACAGTCCGACCCTCATGGCGACATGAGGAGATCATGAGAAATCATGATCCGCCTTCAAAAGAAGGTCTTCAAGCAACAGAGGTGAGCGTAATACCTTGTCGCTTAATTGGCGACTTGCATGAAGGTCCAACGAGGGCGCCACTGTCCCCGCCTCGAAGCCGGTGAAACCGATTAGAATGGCGTGAAATCCATTCTCTTCCAGCTGAAAGCGAAGACCCCGTGGAGCTTTACTGCAGTCTGCGGTTGTGGTATGAGCTTGAATGTGTAGGGTAGGCAGGAGACGTTACCAGGGCCTGCCGCAAGGTAGGTTCCGAGTCAAAAGTGAAACACTGCCCTTTCGAACTCATATCACTTACATTTCCGAATGGACACCCGTAGATAGGCAGTTTGGGTGGGGCGCCACGCCCTCAAAAAGATAACAAGGGCGCCCAAAGGTCAGCTCAGGTAGGTCAGAAATCTACCGAAGAGTGCAAGGGCAAAAGCTGGCTTGACGTGGTTCAGCCCAACAATGAACCACGATACGAAAGTAGGGCCTAGCGAACCACTGTACCTCACAAATGGGGGTCAGTGATTACAGAGAAGTTACCCCGGGGATAACTGAGTCGTCTCCAGCAAGAGTTCATATCGACCTGGAGGCTTGCTTCTTCGCTGTCGGTTCTCCCTATCCTGGCGGTGCAGCAGCTGCCAAGGGTGGGGTTGTTCGCCCATTAAAAGGGATCGTGAACTGGGTTCAGACCGTCGTGAGACAGGTTTGTTGCTTTTTGCTGGAAGTGTTTTGATGCCTGACGGGAAGGTCCTTCTAGTACGAGAGGAACGGAGGATCGTCGCCGCTGGTTTATCAGTTGTCCGACAGGGCAACGCTGAGTAGCTAAGCGATGGAGGATAAGAGCTGAACGCATCTAAGCACGAAACCTCCCCGAAAAAGAGGCATCTTACAGCCGCCATAATTGATGGCGTTGATAGAGTCGGGATGTAAGTACCGAGGTTCGCCGAGGTATTCAGTCCACGACTACTAATCGCTGAAGTCGCAACCAAGCGCGTACGATGAAGGCAGTACGGCTCTGCCGTTACACTGATCTGCGTATGACATCTATCCCTTCTATCTTTTCAATTTTTAATCAGGATAGCGTAGGCTTTTTTTCAAGGAGTCACTATGAGCAATATGTCCAAGAGAATGACCCAGTAGATCATAGCTACGGCTGTCGGCAGGACGAGCATGGTGAAATCATCATCAAGATATTTTTGACCGATCTCTTCAGAAAATACAGCTGTAATTGTCATAATGGCAA
>JAOUEZ010000157.1 GCA_029858465.1 Thermoplasmata archaeon
GTATGGAAAATAAAATCCCGAATCCCAACAGGAGATAAGCTCCAATTATCCATATTGAGAAGTTGAGAAGATTGGAAAGTGCGACTATCCTCAGCGGATAATTCTCATAGCACGTTTGCTCGCTCATCGCTTTGACATATCTTCAGCGAACAAAAAGCCTTATTCTATTAATTATGCCTGAGAGCGAGCAGAGGGATTTGGACTTCCTTCGAGATAGTGGGTCATGCGCTTGTTCAATGAAAGCGAAAATTGCACAAAGGCGCCTTGGATTCCTTTTTTCCTCACTTCCCAACGGGCTTTTCCGAATTCGGGACAACAATATTAGTACCATTCTCCCAGAAGGGCAGAGATGCGGATTCTTATGTGAGCTGCTAGAACGCGAACGGCTCAATAGGGGAAAGCCAAGAATGTGTTTGCACTGGTTAGTTCTCAAGCTTCGTGGACGCCCTCACGCTCGGCAGCATTGACAGTGCGAGAATGACGATTCCGAGAAGAGTCATTATTATTTGAAGGAACCGTGGGAAGCCATCCGGAGAACCTATGATCGCGACCTCAATTACGATCCACAGAATGAGGATAATTCCAATGGCTGCGGTCGCCGTCCAAGCCCAGTTCTGCCCTGTCCATTTGTTGAGTATATCTGTCCAGTGCCATCTCGGGAGCTTCCAGAGGCCGTAAATGGCGAGGATTGGCAAGACGCCGAAGGAGGTGACAAAGAAGAGCCCGACAAGGGCGAAGTCTCCGACCGGGGTACCAACGAGCATGGTCGTATCCATACCGTGGGTTCCTCCTGAGGGGTCTATGAGAAACTGGGTTCCGCTGGCAAATCCCAGGAAAGCAAGGAGGGCTTCCAGAACAATTAGAATCTTAACACCTACCGGTTTGGACTTTGCTGAGGCTTCTGTCATTTTCTCGTCGGAGAATCGAGGTTCATTTCTTAATGATAGCGTTGACACAAAAGTATTGGAGAACGCATCTGATATCGATTCTTTATTTTGATATGTGGCATGATAAGGAAAGATAATCTTAGGATGACTATGTCGTTGATGGGAGATGACGTTGATATGATGCTCCTTGCATCCCAAAGATTCTGTGAATTACCGACATCTAGTTGATGTTGCAATCCCGAAGCTTGCCATCGATGTAGGTCAAGATCGCTTTTTCCTTGGATGCACAAAGCGCATAACCGAAGATGAATCAATCGAAGAATTTGGCGAATTGGGCATGCAGGAATCCATTGAAAAAAAATTTATTAATAAATGACCTCAGGGGGACAGGGGTCAGTCATGAAAATCGAATACTATCATGCTTCGAAGTTCGGCAACGGGGCCAAAGTAGCAGATGAATTCAGAAAAATAATGGAAGGAAAGGGGGTCGCCGTCAACGTCCATCACATTAGGGATTCTAAACCGAAGGATCTCCCGCCGGCGAATCTCTACATATTCAGCTCTCCTGGTCGAATCGGAAAACCGATCGGTAGTATGCGGCATTTCCTGAAGAAGGTCAAACTACCGTCGGGATCCAGCTATGCGATCTTGACAACGGAAGGGGCTCCCCAGCCTGACAAGAAGACTGGGAAGATGCCGACACCGGAAGAGCTTGCCCGATGGCAGCGTGTAAGACCGATAATGAACGAGATACTCCAGTCCAAGGGTCTGAAGAATGTCGCTGAGGATAAGGTCTACGTGACAGGCATGAAAGGGCCGCTGGAAGAGGATTGGCAGAAGAAGGTACAATCCTTCGCAGATCAGATTCTGAGAATCGGTTAAAGGACACCTTTTCGGAAGAATGAGGTGGCGAAGTGATGAGCGGAAAAAACCATATTCGTTCTGCGGAAAGCATCTTTTTATTACAATGATTTGACTACCCCCGTCAGTGATGGAATGAGGATCGAGCTGTATCACGCATCGAAGTTCGGGAATGGAGCGAAGGTCGCCGAGGAGTTGCGGCGGGTAATGGAGGCACATGGTCACCAGTTGAACACTCATCATGTTAAGGATGCAAACCCGAAAAATCTTCCCCCTGCGGACCTGTATATCTTCGGCTCCCCCACTCGGATGGGTAGACCGATAGGAAGCATGCGCCGCTTCATCAAGAAGGTCCCTCTGCCGCCGGGAACCAAGTATGCCATTTTTGCGACTCACGCGGATGAGGTACCGGATAAGAAAACTGGGAAGATGCCGACAGAGGAGGAACTCAACCGCTTGAGGAGGACCATACCTGACCTGGACGAGATCCTCAGGGAAAAGGGACTTGTGAAGGTTGCTGACAAGGTTTTCAATGTCAATCCAGAGACAATGAAAGGACCATTGAAAGAAGGCTGGCAGGAGAAGGTGGAAGTTTTTACTGCTCAAATTCTGAAGTCGTTTTGAAAACATCAAATTAATTAGAGTGGGGGCAGAGGGATTTGAACCCCCATCGACGGGTTTCCACCATGCGGAGAGCGACTCCGCATGTTACGATCATGGGTCATTGCTCCAGTTACTCATCACCGGTCAGCAAACCCAACGTAAATCATTCCCATAACTGGAGCCCGTAAGGATACCAGGTTACCCCATACCCCCTAAGTATCTAGCACCGCCCCGAGGAAACGCCTACCGCTTGCGCATCTTTTGTGCGCGCTTTCTACGTCTCATGCGTTTCTTGCGCCACTTCCAACGCATCCGTCCTTTCTTTTTCCATGCTCTGGAACTACGTTTCATTAGTACTCCTCGTGGGCTAGCCTAAACCGCCCAAAGATGTTCCCCCTTTAAAAGCCTTTTCAGGAGAACATCTATTTGGAATCCATCAGGAGATGACCTTCTGGTCAGTGCCTTCTTGTGAGGTTTGGATTGTTGACAACCTTGATGATTTTCTTAATACTGTTTCCCTTAAAAATCATTCAAAATGTCCAATAATTGACCAATATTTGGCAAAAATTATTATTGAAGCAAAAGATATGTTAACTATCTATTTTGGCCAAAGGCCAAAGAGGGAGGAACGTGGGAGTCGATGGTATGAGAAGCCTATCTTCATTGATAATCGCAATGATTTTGCTTGTGAGTCTGCTTTCTCCGGTAGTCGCTCTACAATTTTCAGCAGAATCGATAGAAGAGATTGGAGACGATCGCTCACGAAATCCGAATACAGATTTCATGAGATATATCCACATTAATGAATATCGATTTGATCCGTTATTGGACAAACTCGAAATTCCTGAGGGGCTTAGCTATGGCAAAGATCCTTTGGCCCATACATCTTATTTCATTGTACAATTCAACGGACCTATTTATCCTCAAATGAAGGAGTCCCTGGGAGCAGAGGGAGCGGAAATACTCTATTACATTAATTACAACGCTTTCGTGATAAAAGCAACCGGGCCTTCCCTTAAGAAAATTGAGACTCTCCAGGATGTGAGATGGGTTGTT
>JAOUEZ010000158.1 GCA_029858465.1 Thermoplasmata archaeon
CGAACTATCTGAAGATACATCTATCCACGAAAGAGGAAGAGCAAGAGCAGTGATCAAAGCACCGAGAATTGATAATTTATTAATTCTAACAATGCTAATGGATTCAAGAAGAACTTTTGGCAAAGGATTCCATACGAGTAGTCGATCTCCAAAATATTTGATCCTCTTTTGATATCCAATGCCGATTGGCAAAAAGAAAGACACTGTGACAAGTATCATCGCATATATAGCAAGATAGAAACCGATGCCAAATTCAATTGTCATGAAATAATATGGAAAATAATTTCCAATAGCTGGATAAATTGTATTTGTAAAAATAATTAATCCCGCAATTTGAATAAGTCCTCCCAAAGGTGAAATAAATGATATTACTAGACCAAATAATAGAATTAAGATAGAGGGCGCTAAGAATGAAATATCACTCAGAAATTGAAGTATGGTAATCGGCCAATTGGGATAAGGATACAGATTAAACAATGAATAAGATGTTGAAAATATATTCCAGGAATGTCGTCCCATTGTTTGTATGACCCAGGGGGAGAAAATTACTATAAACCCCAAAAAAGCACCACCTATGCATAAAAGATTAATCCTCCATTTCATGCCACGTCCTCAATATAAAAGGAACATCTGTTCCATAAAGCTTTTTCACTTGAATTAATATTTAGCAATTTGAATTTATTTTCTGTTCGAAATGATATTTGAACAGTCCGAATCGATTGAAGCAAAAAGCCTTAAATCTTGTTGATAGGATAGCCAGGAAGAGGAAGGAGAGCAAATGCCTGTCGTAATAGTGAATTTGTGGCCTGGAAGAGACGATGACTCGAAACGCCGTATAGCTGAGGGGATAACAAACGTTTTGGAGAAAGAAAAAATTCCTAAAGAAGCTGTCACTGTCATCATGAACGAAGTCCCAAAGAATAACTGGGCTGAGGCTGGAAAATTGCATTCTGATGAGTGAGCGGTGCTAGAAAAAGACCAAGGGAATACGAAAAGAGAGAATCTCTTTGATAATCAATAGTACAGAAATGTCTATAAAAAATGAGCATAAGAGATAGATTTCATATCATATTTGGCCTGCTCAAGTTTCACTTTTATCCGATCAACAAATCCACACATTCGGCGAAAACTTCGTTGTATCTATCAACATCCTTCTCAGTTGTCTCCGGAGAGACCAACGCCATGTAATGGAATGGAGTGAGCAAGACTCCCCGATTCAATGCCATCAAGTGCATCAATCTATCTAATTCTAAATTCTCACCAGCCTGGGCTTCTGAACCATTGCGAGGAGGTTGAGGTTGGAAACTATACCCATACTCTACTCTGGCCCCCAGGCGTATTACATGCCACGGTAGCCCCCTGGATTTTATCACTTCCTTAATGCCGTTCGCGAGGCGTTCTGCCAATGTAATCATCCTGTCGTAAGCCTCTTCAGTCATGACCTTCTCTAGGTTCGTTCTCATAGCAGCTACTGCTAGGGCATTGCCGGATAGAGTGCCTCCAACTCCGCTGCTAGATGCATCCGTCTTCATCGTCTCTGCAACTCGATCTTGAATCCTTTCGGCCACCTCTTCACTAATTCCATACGCTGCAGCCGGTATTCCACCTGCTATTGGTTTTCCGATCGTCATCATATCCGGTTTCAATCGATGCTCACGCGTATAACCTCCAGGACCAGTACAAATCGTGTGCGTTTCGTCAAATATCAAAAGAGTCTCATGACGTTTTGTGATCTCACGAAGCGCGTCATGATAGCCTTCCTCAGGAAGAATTATCCCGATATTAGTCATCGCGGGCTCGCAAAGGACGCAAGCAACATCTTCATGACTCAAAGCTTCCTCGAGTGCAGGGATATCATTGAACTCGACGATTCTAGTTGTCGTAGCAGGATCGATTGCGGGCCCAGTATTACTTGGGCCAGGTATTGCCTTGCCGTCTCTTATCCATATCAAGGCCTCATCTACGCTACCATGGTAGCATCCGTTGAAAACCAATATCTTCTTGCGCCCGGTGATCACCCGTGCAAGTCGGATCGAGAATCTGTTTGCGTCCGTAGCAGTCATCACGATCTGCCAATAGGGAAGGCCGAATCTTCGTGCCAGCTCTTCCCCGACCCAGACAGAATCCTCGGTGGGCAGCATCGTCGTAATTCCATTGTCTATATGATTCTTGACGGCATCAGTGACGGCCTTGGGAGAATGGCCGAACATCGCGCCCGTGTCTCCAAGGCAGAAATCAATGTATTGATGTCCATCGACGTCCGTGATATGAGCCCCCTTGGCTCTTGCGACAAAGACAGGGAATGGCCCAGCCCATCTCACCATCCAGTTCATTGGAACGCCGGCGAGAAGCGACTTCTTCGCTCTTTGAAATAATGCACTTGACTTCGGTCTTGCTTCAATAAACTTTTTTTCTTCTTTCTCTTGCAATTCTCTTATTCGAGAGCAATCAATATTAACCAAGAGTGGTCACTTCCTATTCTTGTCTAATTGCATACGGTCCTTTTATGATTATGCTGAAGAAAAACAAAGGGGCTTGAAGCCCCTTCTTTCTATACCTTCCCGAGATGCGATATTTGAGCCTTCTTGCACCTTTTTCGTCCGAGCCAGTAAATTTAATGGGTTCGAATCCCGCTGGGTCCACTCACTTTCAGGAAAAAGCCTTATCTCCTGATTAGAGAATGACTGGGTGAGGAATGGAATGCAGGAACTAACGAGTATTATCATCGGTCCGTTCATCTCAGCGGTCATCATTATATTGGTGATTGGATTCTACTTTTGGAGAAAGTATCGAAAGAAAAAGCCTTAAGTCCTGCTGATGTGGTTCCCAGCTGGGGATTTGGCAATGAAATGGAGAGTAAATGTTCTTGCGTTGATTGGCGTGATCATAGGGATAATAGCGATATTTTCTACATGGTACAGCGTACATGATGGAGAACTTCTTCCTCCAAATCAACCTGAAAGGGATTACAATCTCATCGATGCAGCGACATTGGAGCATCCGAGCTTTGGCGGCATGTTGGATTGGCAGATATGGATTATCGGCGCATGGCTATTCATCATAGGCACATTCATCGCAATCTTCTCCCCGCTCGGAGGAATATTGCAGATGATAGGACTTTGGTTGGGACCAATGTTAGGAGTTGTAATAACTCAAGGAGTGTATAGTTCAGCCTGGCCACAATTGCTCGCTTTGGCATCAGCAATTATCTGTTGCATTGCCATTGTCAAGCCTTTTGGACTGAACTATGGTAAAGGACCTATCGGATTAAAAGTCAGATTATTAACATTCAGCAAAGCTCCTGAGCCATTGCCTTCTCCAGATGAGATACCCCAAAGTCCTCTATCTAAGGAATCAACGCCTCAAAAGTCATCGATCTCAAAGGATGATGGACTCAAG
>JAOUEZ010000159.1 GCA_029858465.1 Thermoplasmata archaeon
AACGACACCCGGCATTGCCTTGAGGCGCGATTCTAGGCTCTCCGCCTCGGCTATCCCTGCGAACTTGCAATCAAGCACATAATTTCCGTTGTCAGTCACGTATGCTGAGCCAGCCTTCTCTCTCAGCTTTGGAACGCAGCCGAACGAGGAGATCTTCCTGCCAATATGGGCATGGGAGAACTGTATTATCTCGACCGGCAACGGTGCTTTGGTTCCCAGCTGATGTACAAGCTTCGACTCATCGACCACGATGATTTCCTGATGGGTAGCTTTTGCCACCAATTTCTCTCTCAGAAGAGCTCCTCCCAATCCCTTGATCAGATTGAGTTCGGGATCGACTTCGTCCGCGCCATCGATCGTGATATCAACGACGTCATGTTCGTCGAGAGAGGACATCGGTATTCTCGCATCTCGTGCAACTTCTTCGGACCTGCGCGAGGTCGGGATACCAATGATCTCGATGCCCTCGCCCTGCATGCGTCTTCCAAGCTCGAAAATAGCCAGCTCCGCGGTGGAACCGCTTCCCAATCCCACAACCTGTCCGTCTTTGACAAGCCTCACCGCATCCAAAGCGGCGGCAAGTTTGGCGTTCATCTCAACCACTGTCCGATCCGAAATTTTCATTGATCAATCGCAGCAATCTCCTCAGGACAAAATCGTCGATCCTCTTTCCGAGTTCCGCAGAGGCGTGTCGCGGATCTCCCGATATGCCGCTTGGGAAAAGCTTCTCAGGGTCAGGAATTATCATGAACTCTTTCCTCTTCGGCCTTGTGGAAATCTTCCCCTTGCTCGAAATATCGGGCCTGATGTTGAGCATTCTCGACGTCTCGGCCTTCCCTGCATGTCCGTCCCACGAGGGAATATGGCCTCCTTTATACTCGGGCACAAGATCATAATCGGAAAGGACCATGAATTTAATTTTAGGATGAGCGGATACGGTCTCTTGCACGGCCATCCTAATCGCCGCAATGTGATTGTTCCCTGCGTGACCTGAAATGACCAGTATTTTCTTCGCGCCGTGCCTGATTATCTCCGCAAGAATCTCCTTTATCAGGGCGCGAAGCGTGTCGAACGATATCGATATTGTCCCTGGGAAGTTGTATGTGCTGCTGCAGTTTCCGTAATTAATTGTCGGGAGGACGATGACGTTGAGTTTCTCCGAGATTCTATCGACAACAAATTCGATTTCATAAGTGTCGGTCCCAATCGGAAGATGGTCTCCATGCTCCTCCATGCAGCCGATCGGCAATATCACGACTGGGTCTTCCTTCATCTTCGAGGCGAAAGCCTCACGGGTCATCTCTTTGGCAAATTTCGAAGACATACTACCACAGTCATTCCCGTGCGGAACCTTTTACTTGATCCACATCTATCATCGCAGTACCGCAAACTGGGCAGATTCCCGACTTCAGCGATTCGCTGCCGAACATCCGCCTCACCTGTTCCGCCCTTTGCTCGAGCTCTTCTTTTGGCACGGACTTATCGCATTTTGGACAATACAGACATCCTTTCATGCGAACACCCAATCGTCTGAATGGCTATTAAACACAACTGCTTCCTGACTGCTCAGTTAAGCTTTTGACGGTCGATTTCTTTATGGATCATGTATATGATAAAGGCGGTCGCGTTATTCTCCGGAGGAAAGGATTCGGTATATTCGACATACATCGCACAGCAGCAATTCTTCGATGTCGTCTTTACCCTTACCTTGATCCCCGCCGATACCGATTCGCATATGTTCCATGTGCCAAATGCAAATCTCGCCGGCACGGTTTCGAGCGCTATGGGGATACCGAACAGGAGCGTCTCTTTGCGCCAAGGGGAAAATGAGTTAGACGCTCTTTCGAATGCGCTGATGGATCTTGGTACGGAGGCCATCATAACAGGAGCGTTGGCATCGGATTATCAAGCGTTCAGGATAAACATGGTCTGCGAACCGCTTGGCATCAGAGTCTTCTCACCACTTTGGCACAAGAATCAGAAGAGACTGCTCAGAGAGATGGTAGAGGCGGGATTTAGATTGGTAATGGTCGGAGTCTCGGCGGAGGGACTAGACTATACTTGGCTCGGCAGAGAGATAGACTCAAAGGCGATGGATGACCTGTCAAGAATTTCTGAAAAGACGGGTATTCAGTATGCGGGAGAAGGGGGGGAATTCGAAACGATTGTCCTTGACGGCCCGAATTTCAACAGATCCCTCGAAATCGTATCCGCGAAAAGTCGATGGGGCAGAAGCTCAGGCACCTTGAAGATAAATGCGATGCGCTTGCACAATAAGCAATCTCAATGACGATGCGGATGCGCGTGACTCGGCTCACTGATTCCCGACATGCTTCTCATCGTGAGCTCCCCGTGCTTCACGCCCTTGATTGCGCTGATTTTTTCCGCAAGCGCCTTGATGCTGCCCGCGCGTCCCTTGCATGCAAGTATTTCAAGGCAAATGTCTTCGTCGATGTGAATGTGCGTCGCGGATATGATCAGCCCGTGATGCCCTTCCTCATGCTGAAAATCCGTGAGTTTGTCGCTCAACCCGCGGGCATTATGATCGTACAATATCATGATGGAACCCACAGAAATCTCATCAGGATTCTGAAGGCGTTCCTGGCTCAGCCTGTCGCTCACCAAGTCTCGGATGGCCTCCGAGCGGCTCGGATATTCCTTCGATCTGACATATTTGTCAAGGTTTTTGAGCAGACCAGGCTCGATTGACACGCCGATCCTTCTGATTTTCCCCATGTAATCACCGTTTCGAACTTCTCGGAAATCGCCTTATGATTATTTTGAATAAGTTACGCATACTTACTACGGTCGGTTGACATCATTCTCTTTCAGACAATATCAAGGATATTGCTTTCATCCCGAACAGGCGGTTGAAAATATATGCATTTTCATGAAAGCAGCGTCGACCGACCGAATACTTTTATATCAACGAACCAAATCTGAGCGCGATGGCCGCATTGGAAGAGATCATCCTCAAGTATGCTCTGCAGAACGCGATATCATACGGCGGAAAAGCCAGTCCGGGAGCTGTCATAGGTAAAGTCCTGGCCGAAATGCCCGAGCTGAAAAAACAGGCAAGGGAAATCGGGCAAACCGTCAACAGAATAGTCGATGAGGTCAACGGGCTCGATCTCACGCAGCAGAGGAAGAAGCTGAGCGCGATAGCTCCCGAATTACTCATAAAGGAGAAGAAGGAAAAGGAGTTCGAGTTGCCTCCTTTGGATAATGTGCATGATGAAGTCGTGATGCGTTTCGCTCCGAATCCGTCCGGGCCGCTTCATATTGGCCATTCGCGGGTTGCATTCCTCAACGACGAATATGTCAAGAGATATGGCGGAAGGTACATCAACAGGTTCGAGGACACCGATCCCGCAAGGGTGGACCCAGCTGCCTT
>JAOUEZ010000160.1 GCA_029858465.1 Thermoplasmata archaeon
TGTCTCATGGATTGACGATAGAACTGGACCATCTAGAATAAGAGTCACACAGTCATACGACGGCGGCGAGACATTCGAGAGTAGTAAGCAACCCTGGACATTAAATAGGACAAGCGATCAAACCTGTGCCTCGCTAGTTGCTAATGGCAGATTTCTATATTTATCATTCTGCGACGATGCTGGGAGCCCACGAATCTATCATCCGTATGTTTCGTTCTCAAGAACAGCAGGGGAGGCTTTCTATCTGCCTATTCGACTCGATTCTACTGGGTCGAGCGGAGCATATCAGAGAAACGTCCGTATAGCTGCACATCCCAATGGAGGAGTGATTGCTGTATGGGAAGATAACCGTAATCGGATTAATGATTGGTATGATTTTGACATATATGGAATCCGCTTGACGCGAGATGGAGAGCCTATGGGCTCTGATTTCAGGATTGATGACGGTCTTCCAGGAAGCTATCAGATGGAGCCTACTATTGCGATAGACAAATACGGCAATGTCTACGTTGCATGGGTGGAAGAACGTAACGATAAAGATTCAATCAGATTTTCATATGCAGCAAGCGGTCAAACGGTCTTCCAACCTAGCTTTGAGATATCTTCTTCAGGTCAAAATTTCGGCCAGAAAAAGCCGGTTCTTAGTGCAATTGACCCGAATATTGTGTTCATTGCCTGGCAGGAGGATTCGGAAGGCACTTACGACATATACTTCTCAAGAGGAGAAATCCCGGAGCTCAACCCTAATCTTCCCGAATTCCAAAATATGATTATTCCGATTCTTGCGACGATCTCGATCGTGACTTTCCTCGGACACAAGAATAGAACTTAGCAGAGACCGATACGATATTCACGATTGAAATTTCTCATTCTCTGCCAGTCGTCGTCAGCGCTGCAAGTGGAACCGCTCGAACCTTGCGATAGATCGCCATCGGGTCCAGTCTTTTTCCGTCATGAGTGAGCACATGTTTTTCAATCGATATGCCGAAGAGCTTCTCGTTCTCCTCAAGATACGGCTTTATCAGATCCCAATCCGCTTGCGTGAACGAGGCGAACTGACCTCCGTTGAGCTGCTCATCGCCTAATATATGGTCTGGATCTCGCACGTATATTGCTCCTCCCGAGGCAAGCGAGAACAGGTTCCCACCCGGGTACGGTGTGTCCATTTCTCTCACTTTCCCGTCCCCGTCAATTACCAAACCGTTCAATATCACAAATCCGCCGCCGTTCAGCGGGTCTCCTGCCATAAAGGATTCCGCAAGATAGTCCAAGCATGTGCCGTTTATTATCACTCTCGGCCGGCCGACCGCGTTGATTAACGGCCTGCCCGCGGCACTTCCGAGGATATACGCCTCGCATCCTTTAGCGCCGTACATAAAGGTCTGGCCTACATCACCAAGGACGACCATCTTTCCCCTATTGATTATCTGCGCCGCCTGGTCCTGTGCATTGCCGTGCACCCGCATCTCCGCGCCGTCAAGACCTGATCCCAGATAATCCCCCGAGCTTCCGTACACGTCTATCCTGACCCCGTCGGATTTCTTCCCGAGTCCCGAGCCGATGAATCTCTGCCCAGACAAACGATAGACAATGATCCTCTTCCATCCAAGACCGTAGGCCGTGACGATGGTCCTGGATAGCGAATCATCACCTTCCGAGGAGAATCCCTTTGCATCAATCATTAGAATGCTGTCGGAAGAGATCGGTGGGCGCATTTTTTTGGCATCCTCCTTCGCCAACCTGAGCTGCGTTGCCCGAGTGCCTGATCCAATCAAAGGCTGCGAGTCGAATATGAGATAAAGTGCCCGCAAAGCAAGTTCGGAGATGTATCCTTTTTTCAGCTTTCCCAGGGGATATCTATCGTTTATCAGAGCTGTCAGAACATCAATGGAATTTCTTATCCCAGAGTCGTCCGTGACATCTTTTAAGAGCGAGAATATCGTTTCCGCGGCCTCTTTCTGGGCGAGGCCAGGCAATATCGATTTGATTTCATCCAATGTCATAGTTTGGATCGAAGTCTGCAAATTGGCAATTGCCATTGCATCCTTCAGACTGATCTCTATTTTCGGTTTCACAAGCTCGCTATCTGTTATCTCTCTCCCGAATTTGTCTCTGCAAGATAGTCTCAGCCCGGCCTCTTCTCTTTCGAGAGAGAAGATGAATGCGCCTCCATCGGTATGACTTCCGCCCCTGGCATTCCAATACTTGTCAGCCCTCGGCCAGAATCGGCTGTCTCCACTAGAAAGGCTCTCAAGGGTCGCATCGATCGCCTGCTTCTCCGATGCTATAAGGCCGATTGATGCCCTGCCTCTCTGCAAAGCAAACACCTGCGGTCTGAGCATCGAAGTATCCGTGATTCCGATTAGCCTCAGCGCCTTGTCGAATGGATCGTTCCGTCCGATTATGAAGAACCAAGGGCCGTCGGGCGATCCATGCAGATGAGATATCTGTATTCTGCGGTAAATCTGTTGTTTCACGACCGGAAGCAAAGAGAAATCGCGTTCGGTCGTCGGGGCAAGGGCCTCGATGACATATTCGAGAGGATAGTTGTAGACCCTTCTCAGCAGGTCGAAAAGCAATGCGGATACCTCTGTGTCAGTCAGGAACAACGGTCTGATGTTCCTCTGTGCAAGATACTGCGTGACGGAATGATAGTTCGCAAAGTCCCCGTTGTGCACAAGGGCCTCATGCAGGCCGACAAACGGATGGGCGCCACCGGGGTGCCATACCTTCCCCTTGGTCGGGTATCTCTGGTGACCTATCCAAAGATGCGCCATGACCTCTTCGAGCCCGTAATATCGGATCGCTTCCTCCGCGTAACCGACTATCTTTAGGACGAACAGGTTCTTCCCGTGGGATAATACAAAGGCCTTCTTCTCACCCAGGGAGGCGTAATATTTGTCATTGAGCCTGAACGAGTTCTGATAGACGAATTCATCCTCGACCTTCGATCTTTCCGCATCCTCCAAAGCACTATCGGTTGCGAACCTGTCCAGTCTATCCGTCTTGACCCTGCAGAAATATCTCCAGACCTCGGGATGATGAACGCCCTGAAGACCCTTAGCATCGCCATATCTGGGGCCGATCCGCGAGCGCGCATGGACGGTCATATTTGAATCTATGAATTCCCTCTCCACATCCGCGCGCACGTTCGGATCAAGGAAAGCAACCTGAATTAGGTAATCGTTCTCGAGCTGATCCCTTGTCACGCCCATCTGAGCATGGTCTAAGCCGACAGCCGCTACGCCGCCCCCTTTGCCGTTGCCTCTGTTGTGCATCTGGACGAGCGGCGTCAAGATATGCTTGCCGGCGATTTGAATATCCGAGATAAGGCCGACCACTCCGCAGCCTCCTTCAGCCTCCTGCGGTTTTGCGGAAATTGCCGAATGC
>JAOUEZ010000161.1 GCA_029858465.1 Thermoplasmata archaeon
CGACCCCTCCATAGATCCCGCGATTGCGGCCATACAGGAACCATTAGGCAATGCCATCCATACGGTACTTCCGACGGATGAGATCGGAGACATCGAAGGTGCAAATGTCGCTGTGATCGGTTGCGGGCCGATCGGCTCAATGGCTATAGCCGTATTGAAAAAGCTCGGAGCCAAAATGGTGATTGCCACCGAGCTTGGAAGCGAACAGGTTAGGATCCAGCTGGCGAAAAAGATGGGGGCGGACGTTGTCCTGGATGCTACTATGGGAACCGACGCCATTGTCAGCGAGGTCCTGGAGCAGACAGATGGAAACGGCGTCGATGTATCGCTTGAGATGTCAGGAGCACTGGTGGGTCCTGACCAGGTGCTCAGGTTGCTCACACCCGGAGGAAGGGTCTCGATACTCGGACTGTATGACGAGCCCGTGTGCGTCGATTTCAACAACTCTATCACATTCAAAGGGGCAACAATCTACGGCATAACCGGGCGCCGAATGTTCCAGACGTGGGAGAAGATATCCGAATTCCTAAGAGATCCCGAATTCCGGGACAAGATCGCCTCCCTGATAACCCATAGAGTCCCCGCAAGAGATATTGATAAGGCGATTGAACTCATTCATAAGAAGCAGGCGGGGAAGGTCTCATTGACTTCGGAGTGGTGATTGGATGGTAAATGATCGTGATCCAACGGCGTTCTTATTGGAGGAATATAACGCGCTTGTTAAGAAGGAGCTCGACTGGAAGCTGAGGGTTCTGCAGGGTCCAAGCACTACCAGATGTGTCGTAGACGGGAAAAAGGTCATCATGCTCTGCTCGAATAACTACCTCGGCCTGGCAAATCATCCGAAGCTCAAAGAGGCTGCCGTTCAAGCTGTAAAGAGCCATGGGGCGGGCTCAGGATCCGTCCGGCCGATAGCCGGGAACATGGACATCCATATCGAGCTCGAAAGGCGTCTCGCAAAATTCAAGAAATGCGCTGCATCGCTCGTATTTCAGTCCGGCTATTCGGTCAACTCAGGACTCATACCACAGCTTGCTGATGTCGGCGACCTAATAATTAGCGATGAGCTGAACCATGGAAGTATAATCGACGGCGTCAGACTATCTCATGCGCAGAGAGCGGTGTACAAGCACTGCGATATGGATGACCTTGAGAAGGTCCTGGACGAGACTGAGAAACAGTCCCCGGCGCCTCGCAGGATTCTCATAACAACAGATGGGGTTTTCAGCATGGATGGAGATATTGCCCCAGTCGACAAAATCGCCAAACTCGCCAAGGATCATGGAGCGATGGTCTTCGTGGACGACGCCCACGGGGAAGGGGTTCTTGGCGACGGCGGCAGAGGCATCGTTTCTCATTTCAAACTGGGGCGCAACGATGTCCATGTGGAGATGGGGACTTTCTCCAAGGCCTTTGGTGTCGTCGGCGGTCATATTTCCGGCAGCAGGGCGCTGATAAACTTCGCCCTGAACAGGTCAAGGACTTGGCTTCTGACCGGATCGCACCCACCGGCCGTTGCGGCAGCATGCATCGCGGCGATTGATATTCTCGAGAACGAGCCTGAGCACGTTCAGAATCTCTGGAAAAACACTGATTACTTCCGGAAGGAGATCCGCAGGATAGGATTCGACACAGGAAAGAGCCAGACGCCGATAATCCCCGTCATGGTGGGTAAAAGTGCCGACGCCAAGAGACTGAGTGCGAGGCTGTTCGAATCCGGAGTCTTCGCCCTCCCGATAGTGCATCCGATGGTCGCCGAGAATCAGGCTAGAATCAGAACAATAATGAATGCGGCGCTGACTCGCGAGGACCTCGATGAGGCCCTCGGAGCCTTCGAAAGCGCCGGCAAAGCTTTGAGTTTGATCTAGGCGGGCACCGCACTATGACAATTGCTCACTCCGCGGAGCATCTGAATTGATTCTGATGCTGGAGTTCCGGGCAATCGCCTGTACAGTTTCCGTCCTGGTCGTAGTCCCATGAGAATTGGTGCAGGTACTCAAGACATTCGCCAGTGCAGTTTTCGTTACTGCATCGGTCCCAGTCATACTGATACCTGAGTTCGTTCTCATGGCATTCTCGATCATCGGTGTCATTGTATTGGTACTGCATCATGTGCCTGTTCATGGAACAATAGCCTGACGATTCTCCCTGTGCATTTCCATCGTTATCGCTGTTTCCGTTCGCAAGTATGCCGACATTTGCGGCGGAGGCGAGGGCGGTGGCGCCGATGATTCCGGCTGCAAACAATGCCAATATCAATCCCGCAATTTTCTTCATGTTTTCACCTCTTTTTAATAGCGTCTCTTTTTTGAGACGTCAATATTCCTTTTGCGCTGAAATAGAAAATAAGTCTATCCTGAAATCTGCTGAAACCTGTTTCAATATTATGAAATCTGGCGCATTTCTAGAAGAAACGATTGATCGTCGCTCATTTGACCAATTTGACCTTGTTGGTGGAACCGTATCTTTCCCTTACGATGAGGCCCCGTTCTTCCAGCTTGTCCAAGAGTCTAGTGACCTTCGCCTTGGAGAACACCTTCTTTGCGACAAGGTCCTTCTGCAGAATCTCCCCATTGGATGATGCTATCAACTGATAGAGCACCCGCTCGTCTCCGTCCAAGAGTCTGCTCACAAGGTGCTCGTCGTCTCCTGCCGATGTCTCCTCCGGTTTCGAGGCGAAGACATCATTTGGCACTGAGTCGCCCTTCGGTGGGGTGCTCACTGGCTGCACCCTCCGCTCTTTATCCTTAGTCAAAATGTAAACGATGGAAGCCACTGATATTATGAAAATCATGAAGCCAATTATGATCGCAAGTACAGCTGTTGTGGACGGACCGAGATTCCCCCAATCCATCATATCGTGTCCCCAGCCGTTCATCCCGCCGCTCCCATAAGAGGTCAATGCGAGCAGTATGAGTGCCACAGACCCTACGATTCCTACCGAGGCGATCACAATGCCGAGGGATTGGACTCTCATCAAGTTGAAAAACCATACTCTCGGTATATTTATCCTTCGAGAGGGCGGCATGGGGGTTTCATTAGAACGATTTCTTGGCCGCCCTCGATATCCTCACAAGATAATCCTCGACTACCTCTATCCTCTTGTTCATCTGGATTAATTTCTGCTTGAGGTCGGCGACATCTCCGCTCATCGCCTCTTGAAGCTTTGTCGAAAGCGGGGATTGGCTGGCTTTGGATGAAACATTGTCGATCGCAACCCTTAGCTCGTCCATCTGATCCATGATCTCCTGAAGCTTGCTCTCAGGTACTCCGCCGCCGGCTTTGGCAGTCTCCGCAATCGCAGATAATCCCTTGTCGATCTTTCTGTCTGTGGCGGTCAAGACCATG
>JAOUEZ010000162.1 GCA_029858465.1 Thermoplasmata archaeon
TGATGTGCTCAGCCAGAGTCGACCCGGAGTTCGTGCTTAGGGCATTCCAGAAAGGAGCCGACGGTGTGCTCGTCGCAGGATGCCATCCGGCCGACTGCCACTACATCGGTGGCAATTACCGGACAAGGAGAAGGATGGCGCTGCTGAGGATGCTTCTGAAGCAGTTTGGTCTCGACAAGGAAAGGCTGAAGCTCGAATGGATCTCCGCAGGAGAGGGGGACAAGTTCCAGCAGATGATCATAGACTTCACTAAGACCATCACGGAGCTCGGACCGAGCCCCGTCAAGGAGACCAATGAAGGAAGGTTGATTCATGGCGTCGCTTAAGTCGAGGTTGGAAGCGGCAAAGATGACCCTCGATGGAGAGAGAGTCCGATGGCTCGTCGGCAAGGAGGAGGTGCTGACCGAGGGGAAGAACGTCTTCGGGGAGCAGCTCCAGAAGAACCGGTACGAATTCATCGTCCAGAAGGCCGCTTCGATCGAGTACAGGAGGAACTTGATACTATCCAACCTCAACGAGGCGCGGACTGTTCACGAGCTTCACGATCTCACGGATATGCCTAAGAAGGAGATAGTCGAGCACATCATCGCCCTGCTCCGATGGAGGAAGATAGAGCAGGCCGGCATGAAGGGCAGGTCTCCTACTTATGTGTCACTCGAAAACATTCAAGATGGATAACAGTGTAAAAAGAGGTGATTAAGAATGGCTCAGGACAAGATCAACATCGCCCTTTATTGGGGCGCAGGGTGCGGAGGATGCGACGTCGCTGTTCTCGATATCGACGCTGCTATTCTCGACGTGGCTGCAATAGCAAACGTGACGCTTTGGCCGATAGGCTTCGACACGAAGTATTCGGACATCGAGAAAATGCCGGATAAGAGCATCACGATATCATTTTATAACGGTGCTATAAGGAATGAGGAGAACGAGCGCATCGCCCGATTGCTGCGACAGAAGTCACAGATAATGATCGCGTTCGGCTCGTGCGCCTGCTTCGGAGGCACTCCGGGACTAGCGAACGTGACGAACAAGAAGGGAATCATGGAGATGGTGTACACCGACCAGACTCCTTCCACTGACAACCCGGACAGGGTCTTCCCATCGAAACACATCAAGGTGCCCGAGGGAGAGCTGGAGCTTCCAGACCTGTACGACCAGGTCTTTACGCTTGACGACATAATGGATGTCGATTATTTCATGCCTGGGTGTCCGCCGACGGTCGAGCTCATATCTACCGCGATCGGAGCCGTCATGAAGCATGTTAAAGAGGGCGCGCCTCTGCCACCAAAGGGCGCGGTGATCGCATCGGACAAGACCCTATGCGATGAGTGTAAGAGAAAAAGGGTCGAGACAGGAAGGAACATAGAGAAGATTGTGCAGCCGTATGAGATTTTTCCTGATCAGGAGAAGTGTCTGATCGACCAGGGTATCATCTGCATCGGCCCCGCGACTAGAGCTGGCTGCGGTGCCATGTGCCCTGAGGGCAACATGCCATGCAGAGGGTGCATGGGCCCGACGAAAGGAGTTCTCGACCAGGGGGGAAGCATGCTGTCTGCTCTCGCCTCGATATTCAACATTACGGACAAGGAGAGCCAGCTGAGCGAGGAGGACATCGAAAAGCTGCTCGACCAGGTTAAGGACCCGCTCGGGACCTTCTACGCATTCACACTGCCGAAGTCCTTGCTTAAGAGGACTTATACTGAAAAGAAAAAGAAGGGGTGAGTCAAAATGGCCGGACCTATTATTTCAGATCAGAAAGTGAAGACCGACAAGAAGAGGATCACAATCGACCCAGTCACTAGGCTTGAGGGGCATGGGAAGATCGACATTTTCCTGGACGACAACGGCAACTGCACTAACGCCTACTGGCAGGTACCGGAACTGAGAGGCTTCGAGAAATTCTGCGTGGGAAGACACGTCTCGGAGTTGCCCGTGCTGACGAACAGGCTATGCGGAGTCTGTCCCGCCGCGCATCACATGGCATCCGCCAGGGCTCTCGATGCGGTATTCGATGCTGAGCCTACGGAGACCGCTCACAAGCTCAGAGAGCTATTCTACATGGGACAGTTCATGCACAGCCATATCGCGCACTTCTACGCACTCGCAGCTCCCGATTTCGTGCTGGGTCCGTCGGCTCCGTACGAGAAGAGGAACATTCTCGGAGTCGTAGAGGCGGTGGGTGTGCCGATCGGCGCCGAGGTCATCAAGCACAGACACTATGGACAGAAGATTCAGGAGATAATCGGCGGAAGGGCGACGCATCCTGTCTTCGGCATCCCCGGCGGTGTGTCGAAACCGATAACTGAGGAGCAGAGAGCCGAGATAGAGAATATGGCGAAGTCATGCATCGAGTTCGCCAAATTCACTTTGAAGCTGTTCGACGACGTGGTCCTGAAGAACAAAGACTACCTCGCGCTTATCACTAACGGAAACGTGTTCTACCAGGAGACGAACTACATCGGACTTGTAGATGACAACGATAAGGTCAACTTCTATAGGGGAAAGGTCAAGGTCGTAAGCCCGGATGGAAAAGAGCTTGCGAAGTTCGAACCGAAGGACTATCTGAACTACATTGCGGAGCACGTCGAACCATGGACTTACATGAAGATGCCCTACTTCAAGCCGATCGGCTGGAAGGGACTTGTGGACGGAGCTTCGAGCGGTATCTACAGAACTGGACCTCTCGGACGTGTGAACGTCTCAACTGGATTTACGACTCCGTTGGCGCAGGAAGCATATGAGAATATGCGCAGTGTAGTCAAGAGCCTCGGAGTAACAGGACCTGTCCACCACACCTTGGCATTCCACTGGATGAGGGTCATAGAGCTCATGTACACGGCAGAAAGGATGCTCGAGCTCGCCTCGGACAAGGAGATAACAAGCAAGGATGTAAGGGGCAAATTCAATGAACCAAAAGAGGGCGTCGGAATAGTCGAGGCTCCGAGAGGCACATTGATACATCACTACAAGAGCGACAAGGACGGGATATGCACCGGCATCAATATGATCGTCGCAACAACGAATAACAATGCGGCGATTGCACACGAGGTCAAGAAGAACGCGATGGGGCTAATCAAGAACGGGGAAATATCTCCGGGCCTGCTCAACACCGTCGAGATGAGCTTCAGATGCTACGATCCTTGCAACTCTTGTGGGACGCACATCCTGCCGAACGGACAGAGAGCGCTAGAGGTCAGAATACTCGACAAGGACGGCAGGCTGAAGAAGACCATCAAGAACTTCTGATGCTCTGAACCGAAAACCCCTTACATTACCCTACTTTTA
>JAOUEZ010000163.1 GCA_029858465.1 Thermoplasmata archaeon
GTGCCCGCCGGCAGGATCAACCGGAATTTCGGTTGATTGGGCCGACTGTCTCGATTTCATTTGGTCGTCTTGAGTTGATATTGCCAATAGTTGGCGGAGTTGTCAAGTATCACCGAATATGCGTTTTTCATCCCTGCATCGCACTTCTAAAAGTGCGGCACAGAAAACCGCTATGATCTCATCGAGCGTCAGAATCAAGAGAGCACGGACAGAGCCGGGTATCTTGATCCTCCACATTGTCCGCAGTGCAGGAAATTGATTGTTCATGCAAGGGCAATAATCGCCCCAATCCCAATCGTCGCCATTAGCACTGCCATTGATTTGGGTGTTGCCCTCTAAGACCGATTCCATATAAATGTATTTCGTACCTTGATCTTACTGTCAGGAACGGTCTTTCGGGTCCCCCGCAATATGAAACGTTGGTGTCCCCGAGATATTAACCTTTCTATGGACGGCCCGGGCAGAAATATCGATGATTCGCTTTTAGACTCAATAATGCCTCATTTCATCTTTTACGACATTTGCCAGTTGATTTCATACGAATGCAATTATTGATTGCCGTACATTGGTTTGGAAATCAGATTCGTTTGAATTATTGATTGAATACGCGCAACAATGCGTGTCAAAGACAATCAAAGTCATTACGGAAATTGCCTTTTTTATTTGCTGTTCCAATTTTGTCAGAAATGAAATTTCTTCATTAGTGGTTATGAGATTACCCCAAGTTTTGTAATAATATCAGAAGAAAATTCAATTCAATCCGATAAAGTACAGGAAAAGAATTTTTAAAACCTCAGCATACACAACTTTGAGAAAGTTGCTGCAACGGATCCTTTCCAGAGCGGCGGGGTCGCGGACAATCAATTAACAGAGGTGTTGCAAATATGTCATTGGCACGCATGAAATTTCTAGAAAAGAACGAGGAAGATATCATACATTCCCAGAGCATCAAAGTGCTGGCAGAAATAGGCATAAAGGTGAAGAGTCCAGATGTTCGAAATATGCTCAAGGACGCCGGAGCCTCTGTCGACCAGAAAACCGGCGTCGTGAAGATACCTGAATCGCTCGTCAATGAGTCTTTGAAGAAAGCTCCTCACGAATTCACTCTTTACGGAAGAGATTCTAAGCATGATCTGCACGTGCCTGTCGATGACATCCCGTTCGTGGGTACGACTGGTCTTTCCATCCATATGACCGACATGGAGACCGGGAAGCAAAGATATGCGACCGTGAAGGATGCGATGGATTTCGCGAAATTATCCGACGCTCTGCCACAGGTCGACTTCCTTTGGAGCATGATTATCCCAAGAGATGTCCCAGAGGGGGCGCACACTGCTCATGAGGTCTGGATAGGACTCACGAACTCATTGAAGCACTTCCAGCAAGTGGAATGCAGAAATGCGGCTGACGCAAGAATGCAAGTCAAGCTCGCCTCACTTATCGTTGGAGGCGAAGATGAACTGAAGAAGAAACCGATATTCTCAGTGATAGTCTCTCCAGACTCGCCCCTGGTATTGAGAAAAGAGGCGATTGAGGCACAAGTGGAACTCGCAAGAGCTGGAGTTCCTATAGTATCCATGACCATGCCCTTGTCCGGTCTGACGGCGCCCGTCACGATTGCGGGAACGCTTGTGATAGTGAACGCCGAGAATCTGGCAAGCCTTGTGGTCACACAGCTTGCTGCCCCGGGATGCCCGCATATGTATTCGTCAGATGCGGTGCCGGGGGACATGACGAGCGGAGATGTCGCGTACGAGGCGGTCGAGGTCCCGATGATATTCGCTGCCCTGGGACAAATGGCGAAGAGGTATCGCTTGCCGTCAATGGTCGGGGACTGGGGGCTCTGCGCAGGCTCGACGCCTGGGATTCACCGATCGTTCTCCGAAGTATCATCCACGGCTCTCGACACATTCTCCGGCACGGATCTAATATCCGGCATAGGGTCAACAGACGTGGCGAAAGGAGCCTCCTTCGAACAGATGATCATCGATTCATACATGTGGGACAACTGGAAAGGATTCCTGAGAAAGATCGATATCAATGAGGAGAACGCGGCTCTCGATGTCATCAAGGCCGTTGGCCACGGGAACACCTTCCTCATGCATCCTCACACCGCGAGGAATTTCAAGAAAGCTCTTTACTTCAGGAACAAGAAAATCTCGCAATGGGAGGCAACTCTTTCCGACAGGATGGTTCCAGAGGCCAGAGAAATCGCAAAGAAGATGCTGAAGGAGCATGTACCTCTATCCATCGACAAGGATGTGTTGAAGGCCGGACAGCTGATGATAAAGGATTATGAGAAATCATTCGCGTGAATCCGATCAATCATATGAGGTGAAAAAATGGCGGCGCTTCGTCTGCAACTGCTTGACAAACAGGATGAGGATTTGATTCACAGTCTTACACTGAAACTGCTCCGCGAGATAGGCGTTCTGATAAGAAGTGAGCTCGTTCTGAAAATGCTCGCCGAATCCGGTGCAGAAGTTGACGTGAAATCTCAGATTGCAAAAATCCCCGAAGATATGATTAAGGATGCTTTGAGGAAAGCCCCGAAGAGCTTCAAAATGTGCGCTCGCGACCCCAAATATGATATGTCGCTCCCGGTCAAGGGCGCGCCCTTCAATGCCACGACTGGCTTAGGAGTATTAATGATAGATCTCGAGACTGGGAAAAAGCGGACAACAACGAGGGACGATGTTGCGGCTTTCGCCAGACTCGCGGATGCTCTTCCTATGGTCGATTTCTTCTGGCCTTCGGTAACCGCTGGGGACGTTGACCAGGAGGTCCATATAATCCATGAGCTTTGGGTTTCCCTCCAGCACCAGACGAAGCATATTCAAGGAGACTCGATCAGCGCGGTCGATGCGAGGAAGCAGATCGAACTCGCCTCAATGATAGTCGGAGGTGAGAAAGAACTCAAGAAGAGGCCGATATTCTCGGTCGTCTCCTGCCCTATCGCCCCTCTGTCCTTTGAAAAAGGTTCGATAGAGGGCCAGTTGGAATTCGCGAAAGCTGGTATACCTATCAGCTCCCTTTCGATGTCGCTTTCCGGGGGCTCTGCACCTGTGACAATCGCAGGAACAGTCGTTAATGCAAACGCCGAGAACCTCGCGAGCCTTGTCATTACACAGACCGCCTGTGAAGGGGCTCCGCATATTTACGGTTCTAATTCAAGCCCGATAAACATGACGACGGGCAACATCTTCTATGAGGCCGTCGAGACGCCACTAATCGCAGCGGCGGCAGGCCAGAT
>JAOUEZ010000164.1 GCA_029858465.1 Thermoplasmata archaeon
CGTAAAGGCGTTACGTGCACCGACCAAATATGCTGCTGTGTTGACATCACATGGCTGGTCCGGCGGAGCTGTCAAGGCCATCCAGGAATTGCTTTCAGGCACGAAGATAGAGATACTTGGAGCCGTCGATGCGAAAGGTAAGCCGACCGAGAAGGATATCGAAGCGGTACTCGAGCTCGCCGATGTAATCGCCGCTAAACTCGGATGATTATATCTTCTTCGGGAACCAAATAAAAACCATTGATTGAGGGGTTGATTTCCCCTCATAAATCGTTTTTTCGATTTCAATCGAACTCTTTGTGAGCAACTGCGATCAATATCAGACCTATCAGACCCAGTACAGCCCCTATGAAATAGAAGGTGAAAATACCTACTATCAAGGAGAATACCGCTCCCACAATTGCCAATCCGAAATGCCTGCGTTGTGTCGCAAAATATCCTCCAAATATGACTATCAGGGAGAATACCAGTCCGATCACGCCCATGGCAACGACGATTGAACCGAGTCCTTCAAGACCGAACCCAGTACCGATCGCCTCAGCCAGACTGCCTGCTGCCATCACCATTATTGCGGAAACAATGCCGAGCACACCATCGATGATCAGCATGATTCCGCCTGCTAACGGCAGAGAGGTCCGTTCCTTCATCGGCGCCATAGGCATCATAGGAGCGCCCGGTGCCGGCTGTCGGTAATCATGACCACAATAAGGGCAGACGTTCGCGTCCCAGGATATCTGTCTTCCACAAGCAACGCATTGTCTCTGTGTCTGTTGAGGAGAAGCTGTAGCCATCCTATCCCTCCTGTGGCCACTGAATCGGTTTGACCATATATTAAACTGTTTATGATTTCTGGCTATCGGATTTGAATCAATTTTAGCTTACTTAAATGCTAATCCGGGTGCTTTCTCAAATCAAATAAAAGATGTTCAGATGCGAATCATTTCAAATAGTATTCTAAGAAGGATAATCAAAGGTTATTTCGGCTCTCTTTCTTCAATCCATCTGGATTTGTACAAACAAGCCACGAGTATCCCGATCAACCCGATAATCATTATAAAAAAAGATAGGAGTATCATTTTTCCCTGCTCTGGATGGCCGTACGATGCTTCATATGAGGAAAGCAGAGAGCCGATCAAAATGAGCATGCCCATCAATATGGCAAAAACTATTGCCAGTCTAATAGAAATTCTGATAAGGGCTTTTCTCAGATGGATCATCGTATCTCTCCCTTCTACAATAGGCAATTTTCGGGACAAGCATGTTTTTTCTTTTTGATAAACTCTTTGCAAAAAAGGAAAAAATCAATTTTTTAAAGAGATATTTTCCTTTTTCTCAGCCTATTGGGAAGATTTCAATTCATTCTCCTCCCGCATCTCGGGCAGCTCTGCGCTCCAGGGTATAGCTGCTGTCCGCAGGATTGGCAGAAATTCATTGCTCCCTGCTGGGTCCCGGGCACCTGATAATACGGTTGCTGTTGATACGGCTGCTGAGGGTACATTGGAGGATAATACTGAACGACTGTCCTTGGCTGTTCTTCCTGCATAAGCCCGATTACCATGACGACGAGTCCTGCAAGGACAAGTATCACTCCTAGACAAAAAAGCCAAAAGAAAATGAATCCAATCACTATCAGCACAAGGCCGATCACAACCGTGGATGTGTTCATAGTAGATTCTCCTTGTCATGGATTGTCGATTGTACTAATCCAATTTTCGATAGAGGAATATCAATATTGAAATATGGCAGATTCGATTGGCGATAGGGGGGTCAGATCATGCCTTTCCGGCAATTGTTCACAAAGAGGGAGCATCGGATCTTAACAGGAGTCAAAAAAGATAAGCTCGTCCAGAGCATCTCTAATTTTTGGAGCCAAAGCCAATTTGGAATATCCTTCGTAGGCCCGTTCCAAATCCACGGAGAGCGCTTATATTCGAAGATTGGCCTCAGGCAGGTCGTCGATATCTGGATACAGGATAGCGGCAAGAATGTGATGATAGACCTGATGTTTTCAGCAACATTGGGCGATGAGGAGGCGGTGATAGGGGCTATCGGTGCGGTCGTCGTTCTCCCTGTCGCAGTTGCTGTAGGGGCTGTCTCTTATCTTGAATACGAGAACGAAGCGAACAACCTGGTCGGCTCATTCTGGAATTTCCTGACCTCGATTGCTGTCTCCGGTAAAGGAAGCATATCCTCGCCTCTGCCTGTCCAACCTGCCCCACTGATTCCCATCTCCTGTCCTAAATGTAAGGCGACCGTCGACTCGGATTCGCAATACTGCAAGAAATGCGGGGAGAAAATCATAACTCAATGATTTTCTTAGGAGTGAGCTGCAAATTGTCATATTGAATAGTGGACCCAGCGGGATTCGAACCCGCGGCCTTTGCCTTGCGAAGGCAACGATCTTCCACTGATCTATGGGCCCACGGCTGCAATCCTATCGAGAAGAATTATTTGTATTTTGCCAAGATGTTATCTATGGTCTTATCCGTGACACCCAGATACGATTCCGGCATAAGGCATTTGTCAAGCTCTTCCTCGCAGAGGAGTTTTGTTATCTCATCCTGCTCCTGCAAGGTGCATTTGAAGTCCTTCCCATTGTCAACGCATTCAATCGTGCATTGCCTTAGCAGCTCGTGAGCGTCCTGTCGTCCCATGCCCTTCTCCACAAGGGCAACAATCACCGATTCCGCCATTATCTGCGCACCCGCATTTTTCAGGTTCTGCATCATCCTATCTTTATTGATCACGAGCAATCGCATCAGTTTGTCCATCTTCGCAAGTATGTCATCCAATAGGATGAATGAGTGAGGTATCGTGAATCTCTCCGCAGAGGAGTTTGTCAAGTCCCGTTCGTGCCATAGCACCGCGCTCTCGAAGGTCGGGGTCATATAGCCTCTGACCACTCTTGCCAAGCCGCACACGTTCTCCGCAGTCACGGGGTTCCTCTTGTGAGCCATTGTCGAGCTTCCGACCTGCCTCTTCGCATCGAACGCTTCGAACACCTCTCCGATATCCGACCTCTGAAGGTTTCTTATCTCGGTGGCAATCTTCTCGATCGTCGTTGCGATGTTAGAGAGCACCGAAATAAGCTCAATGTACCTGTCCCTCCCGACGATCTGCGATGGTCCCTCTTCGATACCGAGGTTCAACTTATCCATGACATGCTTCTGAATCTCGAGTGCTTTGGGGCCCAATCCTGCGCCTGTCCCGACAGCGCCACTCATCTTGCCAACGCATATTCTTGGCATCAGC
>JAOUEZ010000165.1 GCA_029858465.1 Thermoplasmata archaeon
ATGGGGATGCCGAAGGAACCGACGATATTCAACGAGGTCAACAAGGTATGCAAGTGCAGGAATGTCCTGATAACTCCCGGAGGCTGTTCCTGGCTTCATGCAGTCGTCCAAATCAAGAAGGATAAACCTGATGACGGAAAGAGGGCGATCGAGGCGGCCTTCAAAGGCCATGGGTCGCTCAAGCACTGCGTCGTCGTCGATGAGGACATCGACATCTATGATTTGAGCGATGTCGAATGGGCTATATCGACAAGGTTCCAAGCGGACAAGAACGCAATCATCATGCCGAACCAGCCAGGATCGTCCTTGGATCCCTCCGGGGAGCTCCGCGAGGGGAAGAAGGCGATGACCTGCAAGGTCGGGTTGGATGCGACAATCCCGTTCGACAAGAAGGACAAGAAATTCTTGAAGGGCGAGTACAAGAAAATCAATCTGAAGGATTACCTTTGATTCTTTGCCTGACAAGAAAATAAATCGAATAAAGACGGACTGAAAGAAAGAGAGTGAGTCGAATATGGTCGAAAGGATACCTCAGCACAGGCATTGCAGGCAGTGCGACAAGGCGATACCCGCAGAAAAACAGTACTGCGATGAAAATTGCGAGAACTCGCATAAGGAAGCGGTCAAATCGAAAAAACGCCAACTTCTGGTGTTCTATATTATTATGATCATAGTCTTCATCGCTGCAGTTGTCATGTCATTTGCCTGAGGAAGCAATATGAAAAAGAGGGCGGCAATCGGCGGAACTTTCAACATACTTCACCGCGGACATCGGACCATATTTGAGAAAGGTGCTGAAGTGGCCGATGAACTCGTCGTCGGTCTTGTCTCCGACAAGATGGCCCACTCGACCAGAAAATCAGTCAGGTCCTATCTCGAGCGAAAGAGGGACCTCGAGAAATATCTTAACTCAATCAAGAGGCCGTATCAGATAATCGAGATCGACGATTCGTATGGGACCGCTGACAGCATGGATGATTTGACTCATATCATCGTATCGGAGAGTAGCCAGAAGAACGCCCAGAAGATCAATAAAGAGAGGGCCAAAAGGGATCTTCAGCCGCTGATAATCGAAGTTGTGCCTAGCGTCATTGGCGAGGATTTCGTGCCGATCAGTTCTTCTCGAATCATTAAAGGCGAGATTGACAAAGAAGGCCGCCTTCTCGGCCCTCTGAGGATACGGGTCGGCTCGGCGAACGAGGTGAAGATCGCCGCTGTGGAAAAGGTGCTAAGGCCATTGTACGGATTGATAGAGATCAAAGGAGTGGATGTTCCTTCCGGAGTACCAGAGCAGCCGAAGAGCGAGGAGGTGCTCCAGGGAGCGATAAATCGTGCGAAGGCGGCGATAGGAGATGCGCATCTCGGGATAGGCATTGAAGCGGGACTATTCTGGCATGATACAATCCAATCCTATTTCGATGTTCAGTTCTGCGCCGTAGTCGACTCTGCCGGAAGAGTAACGGTCGGTCACGGTCCAGGATTCTGCTATCCGCCAGCAGTCATAGATCAGATCCGGGAGGGGAAATCTGTTAACGATGCTATGCAATACCTTACAGGCATCAAATCAATAGGAAGGAAGACAGGATCTGTTGGCTATCTATCAAAGGAATTAATAAATCGCACGACGCTGACAGAAATGGCAGTCATTACAGCATTTATCCCTCGAATGCGGCCGGAGCTCTATGCAAAGATTTGGAGAAATATTTAGTCGAGAGAATCTTCAATCGATATATCTCATAACAATATGTTTTATTTGATAAAGAAGGAAAAGCGCTGAGGGGGAGATTCGAACTCCCGTGGTGACGAGCACCACCAGCTCTCAAGGCTGGCGCCGTAGTCCGGACTTGGCTACCTCAGCAGACTTCTGAAGAACAATCGTGGATATCAAATCTTCTGGAGAATCAGCAGATCTCACGCGTTCCATGACGCCTCTGCCGTTCTCATCAGAGGTTCGACAATCATCTCAAAGGCGGTGACCGGGTAGCCAAGCTCAAAAGCAGTTATCACATCAGGCCTGATCTCGCCGAACATGCCGACAATCTCCTCATCCAGAATAACCGAGGCACATCTCCCCTTGACGAATGAGCCGTCATTCTGGGGAGCAATCCGCATCTTCAGACCGAGAGATCTCAGTATTGCCTCCACCGCCGATTTCATCTCGGTGAAACTTGCCTTGGCATGTATTGATACTCCTGCTATCCTTCCAGAATTCTTCAGGTCGACGACGACATCTCCGACCTCGAATATTCTCTGCGGCAGATCTCTGTGCTTGTTCTTTCTGAGCAAGGCCATCAGCTCGGGCAAAAGGTCGGTCCTCAGTATGTTCCGTTCCTTGCTACGAGGATTTCTAGCCTCTACGACATTAGAAGGTTCATTCCTCATCATCCTCTCAAACTGATCTTCTCTGCTTGTGAGAGTCAGTGTGGTGACTTCGAGGTATCCAAGGCCGATCAGTGCCCTTCTCAAGACGTTCCAGAAATCGTGCTCTTGGATAGGTTGACCGATAGTCTGATCGAAGGGCATTTTAACTCCGAACTTCTCGTATCCATATGCCTTCGCTATGTCCTCGATAATATCCGCCGGATGGAAAATGTCATATCTGTAGGCGGGGACGAGCACATTTATTGAGCCACCCTTAGGTTCCGAGTCGAAGCCCATCCTTGCCAGATATTTTAAGATATTCTCGGATGGCTCATCTATCCCGGTCAATTCCTTTATCTTGCCAAGAGGTACATCCATGCTCCACGGTCCGAGATCCGGCGCGTGCGTCAGTTCTTCCCCTCTGTGTATCTCGACGGAATGTATCTTCGCTCCCCTTTCCGCAAGTGATGTCACGAGCACGTTAACAGACGCCTTGAGCGCGTTCAGGTCGGTCCCCGTGCAGTCGACGAAGATATTCTTCGTTTCCTCTGTAATTGCAGTCGTGATCCCATTGATTATCGGCGGGAAGGAGAGCACAGTCTCCTCCGCATCGAAGATGATTGGGTATTTCTCCTTCCCTTCCAGAGTGTACGCATAGGCTTTCCCCTTCTCGTGATCGGTAAGAATCTCTTGGAGATCCATCTCCCTCGAGCCCTGGAGAGGGAAGAATTTCACATCATGCGGTTTTACGGCGGTGTACAGGAACGGAGGCTTTACGGTATCGAAGTCGTGAATGCCTATCGCGACCTTCTTTCTGTTCCTTCCCACAGTGATGTGCAGCTTCTCCTGTAGATCCATTACCGATCTGATGAGGTAATCATTC